>CAIZNF010000103.1 GCA_903934275.1 uncultured Nitrosomonadales bacterium | reverse complement strand
TGATCGTGCTGATGCTGATTATTGCGGTGCTGGGCATCACCAACATGCGCACCATTCAAGGCGAACTGAGGGACATCGTCAACGACAAATTCCCCAAAACAGTTTGGGCGAACAATATGGTGGATGGTATCAACACCATCGCCCGCGCCATGCGTAACGGCCTGCTGGAAAGCGACCCTGGCAAAATCCAGAAAGAGCTCGACCGTATCGAAACGCAACGCGGAGTCATCAAGGAAAACCTCGCCAAGCTGGAAGACACAATAAAATCAGACGCAGGCAAGGCGATACTGAAAGAAGTGACAGATGCGCGCGCTAAATATGTGGTCGGGCAGGACGAGTTTCTCAAGCTGATCAAGGAAGGAAAGCAGGCAGAAGCAAAAGTGTTTTTGTTGTCCACGCTTCGCGCCACACAGGCGACCTATATTGATGCCGTCAACAAAATCATCACTTTCCAGAGTGATCTGATGAAAAAGCCGGTGAAGAAGCCGACAAACAGGTCTCATTTGCCTTGACCCTGATTGTCGTCGTCGCGCTGATTGCCCTGCTGGCAGGCGTGCTCATCGGTTTCATGATCGTGCGCAACCTGATGAAACAACTGGGCGGCGAGCCGGACTACGCGGCGGATGCAGTCGGCAAGATCGCCGCTGGCGATTTGACTGCGGAACTGGCACTCAAACCGGGCGATAACAGCAGCCTGCTATATTCCCTGAAAACCATGCAGGACAGCCTGCGCGCCATCGTAGCCGAGATCAAAGGCATCGTCGAAGCCGCAGCGATACGCGGCGACTTCAGCGTCAAGATGAATCTGACCGGCAAGCAAGGTTACACCATAGAACTATCCGACCTGCTCAACAGCCTGTCCAACGTCTCCGAGACCGGCCTGAACGACGTTACCCGCGTCGCCACCGCCTTGGCCAATGGCGACCTGAGCCAGCGTATCACCGCAGACTACCCCGGCGTATTCGGCCAGACTAAAGCCGGAGTCAACAGCACGGTCGATTCCCTGACCAAGATCGTCGGCGAAATCAAAAACATCGTCGAAGACGCGGCCGTGCGTGGCAGCTTTGCCACCAAAATGGACATGACCGGCAAACAGGGCTACACCAAAGACCTGTCCGAGCTGCTCAACGAACTATCCACCGTCACCGACACCGGCCTGAACGACGTGTTGCGCGTCGCCAATCTGCTGGCCAAGGGCGACCTGACCCAAACCATCACCAAGGACTACCCCGGTGTGTTCGGCGAAGTCAAAGCGGGCGTAAACGGCACGGTAGAAAACCTCAAAGTACTGGTCGGCGAAATCAAGGATGCCACCGACACCATTAACACCGCATCAAAAGAAATTGCCGCAGGCAACAGCGACCTGTCGCAACGCACCGAAGAACAGGCCAGCAGCCTGGAGGAAACCGCCAGCAGCATGGAAGAGCTCACCTCCACCGTGAAGCAGAATGCCGAGAACGCCAAACAGGCCAACCAGCTTGCCATCGGCGCATCGGACGTGGCGGGCAAAGGCGGCGCAGTAGTCGGCCAGGTAGTTGTCACCATGGACTCGATCAACGAATCGTCGCGCAAGATCGTGGACATCATCAGCGTCATCGACGGCATCGCCTTCCAGACCAACATCCTCGCGCTGAATGCGGCTGTTGAAGCGGCCAGAGCGGGCGAACAAGGCCGGGGCTTTGCCGTGGTCGCCGGAGAAGTGCGCAACCTTGCGCAAAGAAGTGCAGCCGCCGCGAAAGAAATCAAGTCGTTGATTGGCGACTCCGTCGAGAAGGTTGAAGGCGGCAGCAAGCTGGTCGCCCAAGCTGGGCAGACCATGGAAGAAATCGTGTCCAGCATCAAACGCGTGACCGACATCATGAGCGAGATTACCGCAGCGTCTCAGGAACAAAGCCAGGGCATCGAGCAAGTCAACACAGCGATCACCCAGATGGACGAAGTGACCCAGCAGAATGCCGCGCTGGTCGAAGAAGCTGCAGCCGCAGCCGAATCGCTGGAAGAACAGGCGCAGAACCTGTCGGTCTCGGTGGGCACGTTTAAGATGGATAGCCATTCGAGCGGTGTGGCAGTGGTGCGCCGCGAAGCGACAGGCGCGCAACATCCGACCGTCGCGCGCCATGCAACACCGGTACGCAAAAGCACCGCAGTCGCCAAGGCCGCGCCGAGCAAAGTGGTGGCAGCTAAACCTGGTGCAAAGCCGCAGATACAGGACAAAGACGGCGAGTGGGCAGAGTTTTGAGGAGCTGGGTCTCTTCACCCGCCGGCAGATTTTCTCCCTCCCTTTTCCAGCCGACGGGGTTTTTATTAGAACGGCTCCCTCTCCCAACAGGGGATTGAGTGAGGGGGAGCTCAGTATGCTCAGCAGCAATGCTAATTTTGCAGCCGCTTTTGTAGGTTGGGCAAAGCGTAGCGTGCCCAACAAAATATGCGGAAAAAATTCTGGACACGCTGCGCCATTCGATAAGTTCAGGGCAGGCTTCGCACAACCTACGAAACCATGATGCATGGCGGAAAAGGACGCAGTTTCACGTAATCCTTTTGGCGATACGCACTATTTGTATGGACGAACAAATTGCATCTTTGGTGATCGATACGGACATGTCCTCAGCGACAGAGACGGTCAACGCGCGTTGCGCGGGGGCGTGGATCGTGCAGGGTATCGCCCAACTCGAATCGCGTCTGAAAATAGTTTCTTTGCAGGGAAAAAATCTGCTGATCGACGCTACGGCGATTACTGCGCTGGATACGTCGGGTGCTTGGTTGCTGCATCGGACCATCCGCGAGGTGGGGCAGCGCGGAATGAATGTCTCGATAAATGGGTTGCGGCCAGAATTCGGTGCGCTGATGGAGTTGATCGCATCCTGCACAATTGCACCGGAATCTTTCCCACCGCCCGCGCCCAATTGGTTAGCACGCATCGGGCAGCGTTTCTGGCGCACCCGGCTCGGTGTATCTGGCATGCTGTCTTTTATCGGTGAATGCGCGCTGATCGTGCTGCGTTTGTTGCTCCAGCCGCGCCGTATCCGTTGGTATCCTTTCTTCCACAACCTGCAGACTGCCGGATTCGAGGCATTACCTATTGTCGGCCTGCTGTCGTTCCTGATGGGCGTGGTGATCGCCTACCAGGGCGCGGATCAGTTGCAACGCTTTGGTGCGAATATATTCATTGCCGATTTGGTGGGTCTTTCGATGTTGCGCGAGCTTTCGCCGCTGCTGACTGCGATAATCGTCGCGGGACGCTCTGGCTCCGCTTATGCGGCACAAATCGGTACGATGAAGGTTACCGAGGAAATCGACGCATTACGCACCATCGGCATAGGGCCGATTGAATTGCTGGTGCTGCCAAAGCTGCTGGCGTTAATCATCGCGTTGCCGCTGCTCACAATCTATGCAGACGTGACCGGCGTGCTCGGCGGCATGCTAATGGCGAGCTCCAAGCTCGATGTCAGCTTCTACGTTTTCCTCGACCGCCTCGGCGACGCGGTCAGCCTGTCCTCCTTTCTAACGGGCATCGGCAAAGCGCCGGTGTTCGCCGCAATCATCGCACTGGTCGGGTGCTATCAGGGCTTTCAGGTGAGCGGTAGCGCCGATAGCGTCGGGCGGCAGACGACAGTAAGCGTGGTGCAATCAATTTTCCTGGTGATCCTGGCTGACGCGTTATTCTCTGTAATCTTTAACTGGCTCGATATATGAGTGCTGCGCCGGAGCCAACGCGGAATGCCGCTGCCGTGATTGAGGTTCGCGATCTGAATACCCGCTTTGGCAATAACGTGGTGCATGACAACGTAAGTCTTATGGTGCAGCCGGGCGAGATATTTGCGCTGGTGGGTGGTAGCGGCTGCGGCAAGTCCACAATGCTGCGCACCATCATCATGCTATTGCAACCGGTCTCAGGCTCGATCCGGGTGTTCGACCGTGAAGTGATCGGGCTGAACGACGAAGAAGCGCTACCGCTACGGCGGCGCTGGGGAGTGATGTTCGAGCGCGGTGCGCTGTTCAGCTCCCTTACGGTGGCCGAAAATGTCAGCATGGTGCTGCGCGAACACACGCGGCTAAGCGCGCACTTGATCGGCGAGGTCACCGCGCTGAAGATAGCTTTGACCGGATTACCCGCGGATGCGGGCTCCAAATATCCGAGCGAATTGAGCGGAGGGATGCGCAAACGCGCCGCACTGGCACGCGCCATCGCGCTTGACCCGGAGCTGTTGTTTCTCGACGAACCGACTGCGGGTCTCGATCCGCTCAGCGCAAGCGGCATCGATGAGTTGGTGCGAAGCTTGCGCGATGCGCTCGGGTTGACCATCATGATGGTGACGCACGATCTCGACCTGCTATGGCGGGCGGCAGATCGCGTGGCGGTGCTGGGTGAGGGGCATATTTTGGGGGTCGGAACGATGGCGGAACTGTCGCAGTCGGATCACTCTATCATCAGGGAATATTTTTACGGGCCGCGTGGTCGTGCCGCGCGGGAGCAGGCATGGAAGAGAAAGTAAATTTTGCGGTGGTGGGCGCATTCGTGCTGGTGTTAAGTGCAGCATTTGTGGGCGGTGTGCTATGGTTGAGCAGCGAAAAATCGTATCGCACGGTTTATGATGTTTACCAGACCTACATGAAGGAGTCGGTGGCGGGGCTTAATATCAACGCGCCGGTGCGTTACCGGGGTGTCGATGTCGGTCGCGTGCAGAAAATCGCGCTGGCACCGGGCAATGTCGAACTGGTGCAATTGACGCTCAACATCGAACGCGGCACCCCGATCAAAGTGGACACCGTGGCGGTGCTCCAGACACAAGGGTTGACCGGCCTCGCCTTTGTAGAGCTGACCGGAGGTGGGCGCGATTCGGCTGCTCTGAAGGCGCAGAACAACGAAAAATATCCGGTGATCAAAACGGGGCCATCGCTGATGACGCGGCTCGACTCGGCAGTGACGGCGCTGCTTGCCAATTTCAACAAAACCAGCGAGCATTTCAATGCGCTGATGGATGAAGACAACCGGCGCGCGGTCAAGAACACCCTGAGAGATATCGAGGTGCTGTCGCGCACTCTTGCGGCACGCTCTGCCAAGATTGATGCCAGCCTGACCAACGCGGCGCGCACGATGGAAAACACCGCGCGGCTGACCGATGAGCTGCCCCTGCTCGCGCAGCGTGTGCAACGCAGTGCGGACGCTTTTGATCGGATGGCCAACGAGCTGGCTAGTGCTGGAACAAGCGCGAGAAGCACCCTCGACAACACACGTCAATTCACCGGCGAAACGCTCCCGGAAGTACACCAGCTGGTTATCGAGTTGCGCGACCTGACCAGTTCATTGCGCCAATTCAGCGGCGAGCTGGAACAGAATCCGAGTATGTTGCTGTACGGTAAGCCTGCAGCGCAACGGGGGCCAGGGGAATGATTCTAGCCAGTTAAATTTATACTGCCGAAACAATGAACCTACACAAACCAAAGTGCATGCCGTACCGAGCACTCCAGATGCTGGTATGCACCCTGTTGCTCGCGGGATGCACAGGCCTGCAAGCTCCGCAGGTGGAAAAATTTCATATCTATACGCTCGATGCGCTTGTGTCGGTCAAAACGGCGCAATTAAAACGCGATTTAGTGCTGTCAGTCAGTATGCCGCGCGCGAAAACCGGTTTTGACACATTTAAAATGGCTTACCAGCGTCAGCCACACGAGTTGGAATACTTTGCGGTAAATCGATGGGCGGACACGCCCGCGCGTATGCTGGCACCGTTGCTGGTGCAGACATTAGAACAGGGTTTTCGAGCCGTGGTGCAAGCGCCGGGAGCTGTTTCGTCCAATATCAGGCTCGATACCGAACTGATTCGCTTGCAACAGAATTTCGAGACGCGGCCAAGTAGGGTGCAACTCACGCTACGGGCGCAATTAATTGATGTGACGGATAAGAGGGTGCTCGCCATTAAGCTGTTCGACGAAACTGAAAATGCCACCAGCGAAGATGCCTACGGCGGTGTTGTCGCAGCAAACCGGGCACTGCAACGGGTATTAGATCAAGTGTTAGAGTTTTGCATCAACGAATCCGCCAGTCACTGACCGTATTCTTCACGCATGGTTGCGGTATTTGATGTGGGTTTGAGCTAAAACGGGGCCTTGGGCAAAACCACGTTCTACGAATGTGGTTGTTTGCTTGGGCGTGCCGACAACGTTTGCGCTTGTGGTATTTATCGCTTCATGTGTCAGGTTTGGTGATTCAGTCGTTTCCGTAAATGCTAAACTCGCTGCCATGAAAAACGTCCATCTGGTCATCACCGATTTATTCCTGCCCAAAGATTTTGCCTCCGAAGTTTATGCGGATTTGCGTTTGCCCGCGCTGGAGAAAATGCTGGCGCGCGGCGCTTCGACGGGCTCAGCGCGAACGGGTTTTGGCTCAGCACCAACGGATGTTTCAGGGCTGTCGCTGGAAGGTCATCTGTGCGAATTGTTTGGTGTGCCGTGTAAGCTGGATGCACCGATTGCGCCTATTTCTGCCGCTTTTGACGGGCTTGGCGAGGGATGCTGGTTGCGTGCCGACCCGGTGCATTTGCGCTTGCAGCGCGACCAGTTGGTGCTGTTGCCGGATGTTGAAATCAGCGCGGGTGAGGCCGCGCAAATGTGCGCCAGCTTGAACCTGCATTTTGCCGGGCAGAGTATGGAATTTTTTGCGCCCCATCCGCAACGCTGGTACATGAGGCTCGACAGGCTACCGGACATTGAAACCGTGCCGTTGTCGCATGCTATCGGGCGCAACGTGCATGGCTTGTTGCCCAATGGTGCGGAGGCGACGTACTGGCATCAGCTATTCAACGAAATCCAGATGTTGTTGTTTGCTCATTCTGTGAATGAAACCCGCGAAGCGCGCGGCGAGCTGCCGGTTAATAGCGTGTGGTTGTGGGGCGGTGGCTGCACCGCGAATGTGCAGCTACAGAAAAATTATCAAAACGTGAGCGCGGATGAGGTGTTGCCCGAAATGTTTGCGGCGGCGGCGGGTATTCCGTTTGTCGGTTGGTCCGGGCAATGGAACGGAAGCGGCAACAACGGCGAGCAATTGCTGGTCTGGAACGGATTGCGCAGAGCTTTGCAGCGTGGCGATTTGCTCGCCTGGCGCGATGCTTTGCAGGGCTTTGAAATTAGCTATGCGCAGCCGTTATGGCAAGCGTTGCGTTCGGGGAAAATCGCGCAGTTGCGGATAGATATTTTAGGTGGAGATGGCACTCGAAGGGTGCTGTTGACCCGTACCGCCACTTGGGCATTTTGGAGGCGTGTAAAACTGAGTTAAAAATTGCCAACCTTTTAAAGAGGCGCGGATTTATTTTGTTATTCCCTGTCACCCTCGAAAAATCGAGCTCTTACCAGGGTTGATTGGCCCAAGTCGGACGAGCCGGAACCGAAATTGTTGGTCGGGCTCTGCCCGACATGGTGGGCAGAGCCCACCCTTGGTTTCGTTAGAAAATTATTGATATTTTTTACCAGCACTTTTGATTGTGTCTTGCTGCTCTCCCCTCCAATAACAAGGAGATTTTTGCTTGTCAGTGCGTAATGAGTTGGCTAAAATGGCCGGTTCAGCTAATTTGTGAAGTTAAAAACATGATAACGCTCATTTCCGTGGAGGCGCAAAACCGCTTTGGATAGTAATGGCTTTGCAACAGCCCTGCCGCGATTCTCGTGGCAACAAGTTTTTGGCTCTTGTTTTGTCGTGTAAAGTTGAAGCTCTGATTTCCAGTGATGGTGATTTGCTGACACTTAATCCCTGGTGTGGTATTCCAATTTTGTCGCCCGCCGAATTTCTTGCATACAACGGGTCGTAACCTACTTATGAAGTTGCTTTTATTTTAACTATGTCACTCTCACAGTCTTACAGCGTCAAAGATGTTATTCACTGGTACGACCAGCAGGAAATTCAGAAAGCCAAGGCTTACCTGAATTCGGTCAGTCATCTGGAAATTCAATCTGACAAGATAACCGCGCAGGTAAAGGGAACGTCGCTGCGCCCTTATTTTGTGGAGATATTTTTTGATGCCGACACGGCGGGTAATTTGCGCATTGATCCGACATGCAGTTGTCCGGTACGATCGAAGTGCAAACACACGGCTGCCGTTCTGTTATCCGCTTTATCTTTGCCGCGTGCGCCAGCCATCAATCATGCGGTGCTGGAATGGGTCGAATCTTTCCGGCGCGCGGTAAAAACTTCACCGAAGAGAACCGCCAAGCCCGCGCCGAAACCTGAAAAACTGTGTTACGTGCTGACCAAATCTGCCTATACAGGTGGCCATGTTTTTGGCATCTATAAAGGCAAACTGGATGATGAAGGCCGTCTGCTGGGCAGGTTGGAGGAATGGAGCAATGTGGAGCGTGCTTTGGTACGCCCGCCACAGTTTGTGATTGAAGAAGACCTGACCATCCTGCGCTTGTTGTGGAAGCAGCGCGATAAACACGACTACTTTCCTGTCAGGGGCGCACAGGGCAACGAAATTTTGACACGCTTGCTGGCGAGCGGGCGGCTATTTTTTATGGAGGCACTTGCGGGCAGCAGCTACTTGAGAACGGAACCGGTTCGCCTGAAGCAGGGCAAGGCGCGCAAGGCGCATCTGGAATGGGGTGCCGATGATGCCGGGCGGATGATCCCCAGAGTCGTCAGCAGCGCGGCCATAGAGGTATTACCGTTCAATGAAGCAACTTGGTACGCCGATGCGGCCGCAGGAGAATTAGGGCAATTGAAAATGGCCCAATCGCCGGTGCAGATCGTGCAGTTGCTGAATATGCCGCCGCTTGCCGAAGTGGATGTTCCGGTGGTGTCCGAGATGTTGCGCGAAATGGTTCCGGATTTGCCGCCGCCCAGCACCGACCGGTTGCGCACTATCGCGAGCGCGCTGGTGCCGGTGCTGTTGCTGGATACTTCAAAACCTGCATGGATGGGCAGTTTTCGGGGCTATCGTTACGGCACGCAGAAGCTGGATTTCGCGCGCGTCAAATTTCGTTATGGCGAAGCAATATTGCCGCCGAATCATCCGGGTGAGTTTGTCACGCTGCAAAATGGCGAAACCGTGCGTGTGGCACGCGACCAGAAACTGGAGAAGCGTGCCGTGAAATCGCTTGGCGGATACGGGCTGGAAGAGCTATCCGGTTATGGAACGCCCGATAACATCAGCGACAGACCGATCTTTTTGCTGGAAAGCGAAAAATCCTGGCCATCTTTCATGCAGCAAACGATTCCGCAGATGCGCGATGCGGGGTGGGAGATATCCATTCCGCAAAGTTTTCGCCACCATGTTCTCGAAGTGCAGGCATGGGAAGCGGAATTTGGCGAAGAAGAAGATGGCTGGTTCAGCCTGAATATGGGCATTGTGGTCAACGGCCAGCGCCTGCCTCTGGCACCGATGCTGCATGCCTTATTCAAGGTTGACCCACGCTGGCTGGATGCACTCCAGTTGGAAAAAATGGACGATGACGAGCAGATCGAACTGTTGCTCAGGGAAGGCGGCAGGGTAAATGTTCCCGCCGGGCGCATCAAGCCGCTGGCGCGCACCCTGATCGAATTATTCGATGGCAAGGGAGGCAGCGAGATTCGCCTGTCCCGTTATGATGTGGCGCGCATCAGCGAATTGTCCGGCATGGAGCGATGGCAGTTCAAAGGCATGGGTGCGGTAGTTGAACTCGCCAATAAACTCAAGAATACCGCTGGCATCAAAGCGGTGAACCCGCCCGACGGCTTTGCGCTGCAACTGCGCCCCTATCAGCTCGAAGGCTTGGCTTGGCTGCAATACTTGCGCGAACAGGAGCTGGCCGGAATATTAGCCGATGACATGGGGTTGGGCAAAACCGCGCAGGCATTGGCGCATCTGCTGCTCGAAAAACAGAGCGGGCGTATGGATAAACCGTCATTGGTGGTGTTGCCCACCTCGCTGATATTCAACTGGAAACGTGAGACAGAACGGTTTGCCCCGCAGCTCAAACTGCTTTCCCTGCACGGCAAGGAACGTGCGGAACATTTTCCGACGATCCCGGAGCACGATGTCGTCATTACCACTTATCCATTGTTGTGGCGGGATGAAAAGGCTTTGGCGGAGCATGAGTATCACCTGCTGATTCTGGACGAAGCGCAAACGGTGAAAAATGTTTCTAGCCAAGCGGCGCAAGTGGTGCGCAAGCTGAAAGCGCGACATCGCCTGTGCCTCACCGGCACGCCGTTGGAGAACCACTTGGGCGAGCTGTGGGCGCAGTTTGATTTCTTGCTGCCGGGATTGCTCGGAGATACCAAGCAGTTCACCAAAACCTGGCGCACCCCGATTGAGAAGCTGGGTAACAAACTGCGCCGCGACCTGTTGGCCAAGCGCGTGAAACCATTCATCCTGCGCCGACGCAAGGAAGATGTCGCGCAAGAACTGCCGCCCAAGACATTCATCATCCGCACCGTCGAACTGGAGGGCGGGCAGCGCGACCTGTATGAAACGGTGCGCACCGCTATGGATCAGCGCGTGCGTGAAGAAATCGCCGCGAAAGGCTTTGCGCGCAGCCACATTATCATTCTCGACGCGCTGCTCAAGTTGCGTCAGGTGTGCTGTGATCCGCGCCTGCTGAAATTGACAGCAGCCAAAAGGGTAAAAGAGCGCGCCAAGCTCGACATGCTCATGGAAATGCTGCCGGAGCTGGTCAGCGAAGGGCGGCGCATACTGGTGTTTTCGCAATTCACGTCCATGCTCGAATTGATCGAAGCGGAGCTGGCGACTGAAAAGCTGGACTATGTGAAACTCACCGGCGACACGCAGGACCGCGAAGAAGTGGTGCGCCGTTTTCAGGATGGAGAAGTGCCGGTTTTTCTCATCAGCCTCAAGGCGGGTGGGGTAGGGTTGTACCTGACCACCGCCGACACGGTGATTCATTATGACCCGTGGTGGAATCCTGCCGTGGAAAACCAGGCTACGGATCGCGCCCACCGCCTCGGACAGACCAAAAACGTGTTCGTTTACAAGCTGGTCGTGGCGGGCAGCATCGAGGAGAAAATATTGGCGTTACAAGAGAGAAAGGCCGAACTCGCCGCCAGCATCCTGTCCGAAGATGTTAACGGGTTGGTTAAATTTGGTGAAGCCGATATTGCTGCGTTGCTGGCTCCGTTGCCGAACGACGATGATGCGTAAGGTGTATATTTATAAAGTGGCTACAAAATATAAGAAACGGCCAAACAGCATGCAAACCTGTTCACTGTTTATGCCTTGCAACGCGAAAGCGGTGCTTACTTGGCTCAGGCCGAACGGTTGTGGATAAAAATTATCGGAGTTTCTATCTGGAATTGGAATAAGACCCCTTTAGGGGGGGCAGCAATCGTAACGTCCTAGGGAAGCGCTGATTTATTCAGTTTTGTCGTTCCCGCGAAAGCGGGAACCCAGTAAAATCAACAAACTGGATCCCTGCTTTCGCGGGGATGGCGAATAAATTAGCACCTCCCTAGGCTTTGCCGGGGGATACTTACTGTTTTTTACTCTAGCAGCCTGTCCGGCTTCACGTTAGCTCACTAACAACTCGGGTTTCTCGGGCTCATTTGATCACGTTTTCATAAAAAATATTTTCGGATTTTCATCAAATAATTTTTCGTGCTCTC
>CAIZNF010000102.1 GCA_903934275.1 uncultured Nitrosomonadales bacterium | reverse complement strand
TCTCCTGGATCCGCGAGCAGATTGACAGCGAAATGGTGAACCGACGCGATTTTTTGCCGAGTGTGAAGGGGCATTAGCCGACGAGCTGAAAGGGTACGCCGAGTGGCATTTTAAGTATGACACTCCGGACAATGATGGGGTGTCACTCCGCCAGCATCTGGAATCATCCTGGGACGCCACCGGCATAAAACCGGCGCTACTGATTGACGAACCGGAGCTTAACCCGAACATAGAGCATATCTGGAGCTGGTTTTTTCAGTTGCATCACACGAGGGGCGGTGGCATGGGCCCCGCCCCTCTTACTTATCAAGAAATGTCAGCCTGGTCGCAGTTGCTGCAGATAGAACCAACCCCGTGGGAAATCAGTATGGTGATGATGATTGACGGGGTGTGGTTGAAGACGCAAAGCGAGAAGGGTTGCTCGTAGGGGCGCATCCTTGTGATCGCCCGCTTTTGACTTTGGTGGTTATCCGAACAAGGGCGAATACAAGATTCGCCCCTACGGTTGCCTTTAAAAGGATGCTTTATGGCCGCTTTAAATGAACTGAGATTGGCGCTGGCGGTTGACGGCGCGGGTAACGTTACCGGGGCGCTGGATAATGTCGGAGACGGGTTGGCTCGTGTGAGACGGGAAGCCAATGATACGGCTACTGCTACCGGTCGGCTTGCTGGCGGTTTTTCTGATCTGTCATCGATGATGGGGGGGCTTTTAGGTGGGCTTACGTTGGGCTTGCTTGTTAAAGAGGCCATTGCCGCTGAACTGCAAATGGAGCGGCTGAACCGCCAATTTCAAGTGTTTACCGGTTCTGCCTCGTTAGCTGCCCGTGAAATGGAATTTGTCAAAACTGCAGCCAACCGCCTTGGCCTCGACATTATGGCACTTACTTCCAGCTATGCCCTGTTTATGAACGCCATCAAAGGCACCGCTAACGAAGGTCAAAAAGGACGTGACGCCTTTATCGGAATATCCGAGGGCATGGCCGCTATCGGTCTCACTGCCGAAAAGCAGGGGGCGGCGTGGGCTCAATTAAACCAGGGCATTATGAAAGGCAAGTTTGAACTGGAGGATTTGAAAACCATTAACGAGGCCGGATTACCGATTTTTAAACTTATGGCGGATGCGCTCGGCGTCTCTACTGCTGAATTTATGAAAATGCAGTCAGAGGGTAAAGTGCTTGCTAATGATGTGCTCCCGAAACTCGGTAAATCGATGCATGAAGCCTATGGTGTGTCCGCTACTGAAGGGGCAAAGTCCGCACAGGCAGAAATAAACCGGATGAATAACGCCATGCTTGAAACAAAGAGTATAGCAGGCGCGGCACTGATTCCGGCTTTCACTGATATTGTCAGGGCGATAACGCCACTATTCAACATTCTCCAGGAATTTATCGGCGGCATTCAGATTCTGGCGGTGAAGGCAGCCGCTTTGATTGACCACAAACGGATAGAATATCAAGTGTATGGTTTTAACAGCAGAGATTTTAGAGACAAAAGCAAAGATCCTGAATTCGCCAGGAGATTAGCAGCTAGCGCAGCAGCCGAACAAGCAGCTATCGACGAAATAGTTAATAAACAGATGCTGAAAGGGAGCGATTATACTGCAGCGGAAACCGCCAGCCAGAAGCTCACCGCCGATAATGCCAAAATCGCTAAGGCGCTGGCTGATCGCGCTGAAATTGCCAAAAAAGCCGAAAAAGATGCAGAAAAAGAACGACAGGAGCGCCTCAAAAAAAACCAACAGGAAAACCTCGCTATAATTGAACTCGGCCTTAAACAGGAAGCGCACCTGCGCGAAAACGCCCCAGGTAGTACCAAAGAACAACAGGCGCAAGAAAAGATCTGGTCAACATATGAAGCACAATTAAGAGCACTGGGTAAGCTGAACCCGAAGTATAAAGAAAATCTTGCGGTGGTTGATAGTATTGCCAAAACATCTATGGATCAACTGGATGCACAGACGAAGTATAATGCTGGTATCGCCGATCAGGAAGCCGCAACCAAACGCGCTGCAGACGCCGCAAAGTTTCTGCTTGATGACGAAAAAAAACGTCTCGACGCAGAAAAACATATCAGCAAGGAACTTGAACGCCAGAGTGCGCTTACCCGTGAAATCTCCGCGACAAACTTGAATAACATTGCCGAAGAAGCGCAACAAAAAGCCACTGCCAGCAACCGGAGCGGTTTTGGCTATGGTGCAATCGATGACCAGC
>CAIZNF010000101.1 GCA_903934275.1 uncultured Nitrosomonadales bacterium | reverse complement strand
TTTGGTTCCGGCTCGTCCGGCTTAGGTAATGTTGCAGCCATTCCAGACCCTATCGGGAAGCAAAACAGCTATCGGCCAATGACTTCTGTTCCGCAACCTGCCCACGGTGCAACATCATCCGGCGGGTGTGCTCTTTAGCCGCCATTTTCAGGCGGAGGGTAAATGCGAAGGTGCTGCCTTGACCGGGAATACTACTAACCTCGATTTCGCCGCCCATCAAATCAACAAGGGACTTGCTGATGGCAAGACCGAGACCCGCGCCGCCATAGACCCGTGTGGCGCTGTTGTCGTCCTGCTCAAAGGCCCGAAAGATTCGCTCGATGTGGTCGTGGGCAATGCCGATGCCGGTATCGGAAACGGCGAACAGCACCTGCACACCTTCGGCATCCCGGGATTTTAGCTGCACCGACAGGGTGACTCCTCCACGCTCGGTAAACTTCACTGCATTGCCGACAAGGTTGATGAGTATCTGCTTGATCCGCGTTGCATCACCGAGAAGGCGCTCGGGCAGCGCGGCATCGCAATCCAGTTGCACGGAAAGACCTTTTGCATTAGCCCGATTTTCGATGAGAGAGACAATTTCCCGCAGTAATGCAGCCATGTCAAAGTTGCATTCATCCAGTTCCATTTTGCCCTCTTCAATTTGCTCCATATCCAGAACATTACCCAGCAATTCAAGCAGATTGTGGGCTGCGGCATTACTCTTGTTCAGGAGTTTGAGCTGCTCCGGTTCACGGATCTTCATCATGAGTATCTCGATGATTCCCATGATGGCGTTCAGGGGCGTGCGGATTTCATGGTTCATATTGCGGAGAAAAGTAATTTTGGCAAGACTGGCCGCATCCGCTTCCATCAGCACGCTCGCCAACTGCGTTGTGCAACCGATCGAGTTCATATAATTTTCCAGTGGTTAAAATAGTTGTGCCTAAATTTTTCAAACCGAAACAAATAGTGTGCGAATAAATTTGTACTATGAGAAATACAGTGCTGAATTTCAGAGCCTGACCAGCATTAGCTGTTTGATATGGTCTTTAAGATCAAAATTCTCTATTGTCAGATTCATTATTTCAGAAGCAGCTTCAATCATCTCTTCCTGGAACAAGTTTTCAGCCATCAACTTTTCGCTATAAAAGGTTTCGCAATCTTCTTTCCATTCAGAAATATTTCTCCCACCCAACCTGATTAAGTTAGCCATACCACCCTTTCATCATGTAACGATATTGTCATTTGCGTATTCATTTTTGGAAACGCTAAAGCTCCATACCCAGTCAGAAAGCCGGGCAGCTATCCTGGTCAATTCCACATCAGGCACTGCTTGCAAGCGCTGATCTTGTACTGTAGAAGATAGACTCAATAGGGGAGATGTGTAATACCCTGTTTGCTATATTTTTGCTGTTGGCTGGGCAGGATTTCTGCGGCAAGGGAATCAGTTCAGCCCGCCTTCAAGGGGGATGCCAGGCGGGGGATGGGTTGTTTTTGATCTGATAGGTGCGACTTACCTCAAGACGTGAGCTCGTCTGTTAGGCATAAACCTAAGCCGG
>CAIZNF010000100.1 GCA_903934275.1 uncultured Nitrosomonadales bacterium | reverse complement strand
GCTGCTGGTAAACTCCCCCCCCCCGGACTTTTCGGTTAGGAGTCATGAATGAAATGCGTAGGTTGGGCAAAGCGCAGCGTGCCCAACATCTAATACGGCGGTTTTTTTCGTTGGGCACGTTGCGCTTTGCCCAACCTACGGGAAAACAATTTTTTGCTCCGGTTCGTCCGGCTTAAGATAATCATGGATAAGCAAGTCGAACAAACACTATTGCGCATCCTGCAGCTGGAGGATGTGCCCACTGATGCCGAGCTGGTGGAGATGGCGCTGCGCGAGGCGGGTTTGTCTTTCATTTCAAAATGTGTGGATACACGCGAGACATTCATCCGGGCGCTGGAGGAATTCAAGCCGGATATCATCCTCGTCGATTACAACTTGCCCACCTTCGATGGCGGCTCTGCGGTGCAGATTGTGCAGCAGCACTATCCGACCATTCCGGTGGTGGTGGTAACAGGCGCACTGGGAGAAGAAAAGGCCGTCGAGTTGCTCAGGCTAGGCGCGCGGGATTACATCCTCAAGGACAGGCTGGCTCGGCTCGGTGCTGCGGTGCAGCGCGTCCTAGCCGAAGAGCAGGTTGTCCGCGCGCGCGCGGCGGCGGAAGAGGCTCTGTGCGAAAGCGAGAGCCAGTTGCGCCTGTTGCTGGATTCTGCCGCCGAGGCGATATACGGCATCGACATGCAGGGGAACTGCACGTTCTGTAACTCTTCCTGCCTGCACATGCTGGGCTACCAGCACGCCGATGAACTCATCGGCAAGAACATGCATGCGTTGATCCACTACCAGTATGCGGATGGAACGCCCTTCCCGGTGGAAGACTGCACCATTTATCGCGCCTTTCTGACGGGAGAAAAAGTACATGCTGACGATGATGTACTGTGGCGCGCCAACGGCACTAGTTTTCCCGCCGAATACTGGTCGCACCCGCAAATTCGTGATGGCGCGGTGGTGGGTGCCGTGGTGACTTTTCTGGACATCACCGCGCGCAAGAAATCCGAGGAGACGATCTGGACGCAGGCCAACTTCGACGCGCTGACCGGACTGCCAAACCGCCACATGCTTAAAGACCGCCTGGTGCTGAAAATTGATAAGGCACACTGCGAGGGAGTGAAAGTGGCGCTGCTGTCGGTCGGTCTCGATAAATTTGAGGAGGTAAACGACACGCTGGGGCACAGCATGGGCGATCTGCTGCTGGTTGAAATGTCGCACCGTATCGGCAGTTGCGTGCGCGGGATGGATACGGTGGCGCGTTTGGGCGGTGACGAATTTGCCATCATTCTGCCGGAACTTGGCAATACCGGCAGCATCGAGCGGATAACCGGGAGCATTTTGCAGAGGGTAGCCGAACCTTTTCATTCTGGAGGCGAGGCGGTTTATGCATCGGCTAGCATTGGCATCGCGCTGTACCCCGACGATGCCACCGGGATGGAAGAACTGCTCAAGAACGCCGACCAGGCGATGCATGCGGCCAAAGACCAAGGCCGCAACCGCTTCAGCTATTTCACGCCAGCCATGCAGGAAGCCGCCCAGACACGGTTGCGCATGGTCAACGATTTGCGCGGTGCGTTGGCATGCAACCAATTCAGGGTTTATTTTCAGCCTATCGTGGAGCTGGCTACGGGCCGCATCGACAAGGCGGAAGCATTGATCCGCTGGCAGCACCCGGAACGGGGTCTGGTCAACCCGTCCGAATTCATTCCGCTGGCCGAGGAAACCGGGCTTATCCTGGAAATCGGCGATTGGGTGTTCCATGAGTCGATGCGCTGGGCCAAACGCTGGAGGGAGCTGCACAACCCGTTGCTTCAAATCAGCGTGAATAAGTCTCCGGTGCAGTTCTATAAGGACGGTGACGAACATTCGGCATGGCTGCTGCACTTGCGGGAACTCGACCTGCCCGGACAATGCCTGTCTATTGAGATAACCGAGGGGTTGTTGATGGATCAAAACGTGTCGATCAACAGCGCGTTGATCACGTTGCGCAACTCCGATATCCAGGTATCCATCGATGATTTCGGCACCGGATATTCATCGCTGTCCTACCTCAAAAAATTCCATATTGACTATTTGAAAATCGACCAGTCATTCGTGCGCGACCTGGCAACCGACCCGAATGATCTCGCCTTGTCCGAAGCGATCATCGTGATGGCGCACAAGCTCGGCATAAAAGTGATCGCCGAAGGGGTGGAAACGGAGACGCAACGCGATCTGCTGATGGATGCCGGGTGCGACTACGCTCAAGGGTATTTGTATTCCAGGCCGGTGCCGCCCAAGGATTTCGAGGCGCTGATGAAATTGGGAGCGTAGTAGTGCAGGTTTGTAGTGCGTAGACCAGTTTGCTGGACTGGTAGTGTATTTTGATGAGATGTTATGGAGCGTAAAGAATATGACAATTCGTTTGATGATAGTTGACGATCACGATTTAATCCGTGTTGCTTTGGTTCAATACTTTGCGACGCAGCCAGGTATTGAAGTGGTCGCTGAAGCGGCTTGCGGCAAAGAGCTATTGCATGAGTTGCGCACTATTCCCGTTGATCTCCTGTTGCTCGATATATCCATGCCCGGCCTAAGTGGCGTGGATCTGATTCCCTTGCTAAAAATATACTTTCCCGCTATGCGTATTTTGATGCTCAGCGCCGATGATCATGTGCCGATGGTGTTGAAAGCAATGAGAGCGGGGGCGAACGGATATCTCTGCAAGACCTGTTCGCCGGAAACTCTATTGGAAGCGGTCAAGGAGGTCATGGTGACAGGAAAATATCTCAGCCAGTGTATGGCCGAGCAAGTAGCGTATGCCGCCGCTCAGCCGCAGCCTGAAAATAACGAAATAACAGACCATAACGGCATGATCAGGCTAAATGGAAAATCAATCCATGAATGGAAGATCGATTGCGAAACCTTCTATCAGGAAAAATCTGAGCAGGAAAAAATAAATAGCGAATTGAACAGCGAAAATATTGCGCTGGAAAATAGCGCTTTCGACCTGAAAGAAAAAATCCGGCATATTGAGCAACCAGAATCGGCAGCCGGTGAACCTGGTAAGTAACAGGCATGGCGGGATTTGGTCGTTGGGCAAAGCGTAGTGTGCGCAACTTACGCGCCGCGAAACCGTAGGGGGCTCTGCCCACCCTGTCGGGCAGAGCCCGACCTACAATTTTGGTTCCGGCTCGTCCGGCTTAACGTGAAACTCGCGTAGCGATTCGTTTGCTCTTTCTGGGTGAAACAACTAGCCATTCGACTAGGCTGCAAACAACCGCAGCCAAGTTGCTGGTTATCCCGTTTGCGGGGGAAAGTTGGATAGGGGGGAACGGGCAATTCTTTGTTTAATCTGCGGAAATCTGCGTAATCTGCGGACAACTGCTTTTTGTAGGATGAAACAACTAGTGTAGTG
>CAIZNF010000099.1 GCA_903934275.1 uncultured Nitrosomonadales bacterium | reverse complement strand
CCGTATGTTTTTAATCGCCCAGCTCATATTGTAATAAGGGAGAGGCTCTTGGAGCTTGTCAGGCAGGATAGTTAGAATGCTAATGATTCTGGGATTTTGTTAGCGCATGCATTACATAAGATTCCAAGGATGAGACTCGCACTCGGCACCGCCCAATTCGGTCTGCCTTACGGTATCGCCAATCAAAATGGCCAAGTTACACGTTCGGTAGCAAAAGCCATGCTGCAAGTAGCAACAACTAATGGCATCGATACGCTCGATACCGCCATCATCTATGGAGAAAGTGAAGCCTGCCTAGGTGAGGTGGGCACACAAGGCTTCAAACTGGTAACCAAGCTGCCCGCCATCCCCGAAGATTGCGTTGACGTAAGCGGCTGGATTATAGAACAAGTCGCTGCATCGTTATCTCGACTCGGCGCGAATGCCGTCTATGGTTTGTTGTTGCATCGCCCTCAGCAACTGTTGGGGGAAGACGGTAAAACTATTTATCAAGTTTTGCAAGAGTTAAAAAAAATCGGGCAAGTGCAAAAGGTAGGCATTTCCATATACGCCCCAAGTGAATTGGAGACGCTGGCCTCACAGTATCGTTTCGACCTGGTGCAGGCCCCTTTCAATCTTGTGGATCGTCGTTTACTCACATCAGGTTGGCTGTATCGGCTGAAAGATGATGGTGTTGAAATTCACACCCGCTCTGTTTTTTTGCAGGGGCTGTTATTGATGCCAAAAATAGCCATCCCGACCAAATTCGCACCATGGAGTGACTTGTGGGAGAAATGGCATCAATGGCTTTCAGGTCATGATGTGTCCGCTATTCAGACTTGTTTGGACTTCCCACTCTCCTTCCCTGAGATCGATCGCATCATCGTGGGCGCAGATAACGTAAACCAACTGGAGCAAATCATCGGTGCAGCGACCGGCACCGCACAGGTTGATCTTCCCGATTTGCGTTGCGATGCAGAGAATCTTATTAACCCATCTCAGTGGCCAAAATTATGAAAATTGTTGCCATCGTCCAAGCCCGAATGGGCTCCACCCGCTTACCTAATAAGGTGATGAAATTGATAGGCGGGGCTCCGATGATCGAGCTGCTGCTCTCGCGCCTGTCGCGAGCCAGAGAATTGGATCAAATCGTTGTTGCCACATCAATGGATATACGTAATCAGCCATTGGTCGAGCATGTGCAAAAACTGGGCTATGCCTGCGAGCAGGGTAGCGAAACTGACGTGCTGGATCGCTATGTGCAAGCCGCGAAGGCGCATCAGGCAGATGTGGTGGTGCGCATTACAGGAGATTGCCCTCTGGTAGATCCGGAGCTGGTAGACGAAGCAATCCGAGGTTTCAAGTCTGCAGGCGTAGATTATTTTTGCAACAATTACCCTCCGACCTTTCCGGACGGATTGGACATTGAAGTTTTCACGTTCAAGGCGCTGGAACAAGCTAACCAAGAAACCAGCAAGCTCTTTGATCGGGAACATGTAACACCCTATCTGCGCGAATCGGGATTGTTCAAGACGGCTACCATGCAGCACAGTCAGGATGTCTCCGCTTTGCGCTGGACAGTGGACGAATCGGCGGACTTTGCCGTTATTGAAAAAATCTTTCACCACTTCCATCCACGTGTCGATTTCACTTGGGGCGAAGTGCTGAACTTGCAAAGCCAGCAACCGGAAATTTTCAATATTAACCAACACTTGATTCGAAACGAAGGAGCAACCATGGGAACAGGCCAAAAACTTTGGAAACGCGCTAAGCAAATTATTCCCGGCGGCAATATGCTGCTTTCAAAACGCGCAGAAATGTTTTTGCCGGATCTGTGGCCCACCTATTTCAGCAGAGCAAAAGGTTGCAAGGTTTGGGACTTGGATGGAAATGAATATATCGATATGTCGATCATGGGTATCGGCACAAATATATTGGGTTACGGCCATCAAGAAGTGGATGATGCAGTTCGTAAAACCATTGATGCCGGCAATATGTCCACCCTCAATTGCCCAGAGGAAGTGTATTTGGCGGAGAAATTGATCGAGTTGCATCCTTGGGCGCACATGGCACGACTCGCAAGGTCGGGAGGAGAAGCCAATGCAATCGCTATCCGCATTGCACGCGCGGCTTCGGGGAAAGACAAGGTGGCCATTTGCGGTTATCACGGATGGCATGATTGGTACCTATCCGCCAATCTTGGCGACGACAAAAATCTGGAAGGTCATTTGTTGCAGGGCTTGGCACCTCATGGCGTTCCCAAGAATCTAAAAGGATCTGTATTACCGTTTAATTACAATAACTTTTCTGAACTGGAAACATTGGTCAACACCCACGATATAGGTGTAATCAAAATGGAAGTAGTGCGCAATATGGGACCTGAAGACAATTTCCTGCACAAGGTGCGCAAACTTGCTACAGAAAGGGGCATTGTGCTGGTCTTTGATGAATGCACCTCCGGCTTCCGTGAAACATTTGGAGGTTTACATAAAAAATACGGTGTCGAACCGGACATGGCCATGTTTGGCAAGGCCTTGGGTAATGGATACGCTATTACAGCCATCATAGGCAAGCGCGAAGTCATGGAGGCCGCACAAACAACTTTTATCAGCAGCACCTTTTGGACAGAGCGCATTGGCCCTACCGCAGCACTTAAAACACTTGAAGTCATGGGGCGCGTTAAATCCTGGGAGCAGATCACACAAGCTGGTCTGGACATCACCGCAAAGTGGATGGCAATGGCAAATAAATATAACTTATCAATATCAACCAACGGCCTGCCATCATTAACCGGTTTCTCGTTTAACAGTCCAAATGCATTACCCTACAAAACACTCATCGCACAGGAGATGTTGGCAAAGGGATATTTATCGGCAACGAGTGTTTATGTGTGCACCGAACATACCCCGGAAATAATCAGCAATTATTTTCAGGTGTTGGAGCCGATATTTGCGATAATTAAAGAATGTGAGGAAGGACGGGATGTGATGAGCCTGCTCAAGGGGCCCGTATGTCATGGCGGATTTAAACGGTTAAATTGATGAAAAGTATTTTAGTCACCGGTGCTACCGGATTGCTTGGAACGACGTTGGTTCCGCATCTTAAAAGTTGCGGATATCACGTTGTTACTCATGCCAGATCGGGAAGGGCTGACTTGCTGGCCGATTTGGATAACAGGTCCAGCGCCTTTGAATTGATGGAGCAGGCCAAGCCTGACATCATAATTAATCTTGTTGGTTTGACCAGCGTTGAGCAGTGTCAAGAACAGCCCAACGCCGCATATTTAGCCAATACATTAACCGTCGAGAATCTGGTGCTCTGGATTTTGAAAACTGGGACTGCCTCTCATCTTGTTCAAATTTCCACCGACCAAGTGTATGACGGTATGGCAGTACATACTGAAGATCAAGTTACGCTGACGAATAACTACGCGTTTTCAAAATATGCAGGTGAGCTGGCTGCTGCACATGTTCCCAGCACGATACTTCGAACCAATTTCATCGGGCGCAGCAAAGTTAGCAATCGGGAAAGCATTACTGATTGGGTTTTCACCTCGCTGCGGGACGGCAAACAGATTCAAGTACTAAGAGATGTTTTTTTCAGCCCTTTGTCTATGGCAACTCTGGCTGGAATGATTCAGCTTGTCATCGAAAAAAATCCGCTTGGCATTTTTAATCTCGGATCACATAACGGCATGAGCAAAGCCGATTTCGACTTTGCCTTTGCGGAATACCTTGAACTTCCAACAAGCACCATGTCGCGTATATATTCAAGTGAAGCGCATTTTTTAAAAGCATACCGACCCAAAGATATGCGGATGGATTGTTCAAGATTCGAAGAAACTTTTGGTATTAAGCTGCCTGATTTAAAAGATGAAATCAGGCTGGTTGCGAGGGAATACCATGACATCACCTAACCCTAATCTGGAAATCCAGGGAAAAATAATCGGGCGCGACCACCCTGTTTATTTTATTGCGGATATTGCCGCCAATCATGACGGCGACCTCAATCGCGCCAAGGATCTGATTTTTCAAGCTGCTGAAGCAGGGGCAGATGCGGCTAAGTTCCAGCATTTTAAAGCGGAAACGATCGTTAGCGACCGGGGCTTCAAGACATTAGGCGGTCAGCAATCCCATCAGGCGAAATGGGGCAAATCAGTTTTTGAAGTTTACAAGGACGCAAGCGTCAGTCTGGACTGGACAGAAACACTGAAAAAAACTTGCGACGAAGCAGGCATTGCCTTTTTCACCAGTCCTTATGCGCTGGATCTGGTTGACCATATTGATCCGTATGTGCCTGCATACAAGGTCGGTTCGGGTGACATCACTTGGCTGGAAATTATTGAACACATTGCCAGCAAAAACAAACCCTATATTCTCGCAACCGGCGCGTCAACGATGGACGATGTTCAGCGAGCCGTTGGAACAGCGCTTCAAATTAATCCGCAATTGGCACTCCTTCAGTGCAATACCAATTACACCGCAAGCCTGAAGAATTTCAAATTTATCCAATTAAAGGTGTTGCGAACTTATCGGGAAATGTACCCTGATATGGTTTTGGGTTTGAGTGATCACACGCTTGGACATGCCACTGTACTTGGTGCAGTGACCTTGGGATCAAGGATAATTGAAAAGCATTTTACGGATAATGCAATGCGCAGCGGCCCAGATCATGCGTTTTCAATGAGTCCGAAATCCTGGCGCGAGATGGTTGATCGTACACGCGAGCTCGAAAATAGTCTGGGGGCGGGCGTAAAAAAAATTGAAGGCAACGAAATAGAAACTGCGGTTCTGCAGCGGCGCGCTATCCGGCTAGGGGAGGATTTGGCACAGGGCTCCATGCTAATTCGCGAAAACCTCACGGTACTTCGCCCCTGTCCCACAGATGCCTTGCCTCCATACGAAATCAACAAGGTGCTTGGAAAGCGACTGCGTCACCCGAAGAAAGTGGGTGACTATCTTAAGTGGGACGACCTTGAATAATAGTCTAGCAAGTTTATAAATTTAACCAGATAATGAAAATGCCAAAAGAACCTGCTTATTGTTTGCCAAAATTTCCGCGTAGACATCAATATACATGGCCCAGGGTTGAAACGCAGACGCACCCTCTCCAAGCTGACGGGCATGATTTAAAGTGTTCAGTTCCTGGCAAGAAAGTCAGTTTCAAGACTGAGGATGGTCGGGAACGCCGTATCGGAATATGCAAAACAATCGCAGAAGCCAGCAGAATTTATTCCAAAGAATATGCCGCAGATGGGGAGTGGAAATGGCTGAACGAAAATCGGCGTGCCACCTACCTTTCTGCATTACAGGCATCAGACACCGACGCTCTTTTTCAAGCGTTTTCCAGCTTATTCAGGCACGATGCATCTTACGGAATTGTTACCGGCACATATGCGGACTTTTGCGACACTACAAAGCAAAAAAGCTTAATTAACGGCATACTCTGCGATGTAGACACATGGCTAGACTATACCAATTCGACACCGGAACCATATCTTTCAATGCCTGATGTTGGCATGCCTTACGGCGTCCAGTTTGGCGACAATCTCGTTTCTCCCGATCTTTGCCGCCATGATTATCATGCAGAAAAAATTCTTGGGTTGGCAGAAGATGTAAATACTTCGGGGGCGACCGTACTGGAAATCGGCGGGGGATATGGTGGCGTTGCGTACCAGCTCTTTAAGAGATGTCCCAGCAAAAAACATCGGTGGATCATCGTTGATCTGTTTGAAACTTTATGTGTGCAATATTACTGGCTTAGTTGCTGTGGCATTGCGGTTGATTTTGCAATCGATGGCTGCATCAAGCACGACTCAGCACTCGTTACGCTGGTGCCAAGCGATTTGGCGGATAAAATAAATGTCCACGTTGATATTGTGTACAACTGCAATTCATTTTCTGAAATGGCTCGCTCATCCGTAGAAAACTATTTCGACTTGATGAACAAACAATGGAAGCCAAGTTATATTTTTCACCAAAATTCCGATGTTCTTTTATTTCCTGATTCGCCACGGCACGTTGAGGTCTTGGCTAGTGAGTTCCCTATCGGGAAATCGTACCAAGAAATTTACCGGACATTATCACCATGGGCGGGCGGCAATGGGCGGTATAGAGAATACCTTTATAAAAAGCTTGCGAGCGCGTAGAGGTGCAACATGCTTGAAATTTTGACTGATATTGAATAATGGCGTGCAACCGGATTTGCATCGTGATCCCCGCACTCAATGAGTCCGGGACAATAGCTTCAATAGTGTCCAGTAGTTTGCAATATGGCAGTCCAATTGTTGTTGACGATGGATCCAGCGACAAAACGGGGGAGTTGGCTGCAACGGCGGGCGCCATAGTAGTTCGGCATAAAAAGAATCGCGGCTACGATCAGGCATTGAACTCAGGCTTTGCGAGAGCCGATGAATTAGGTTGCGAATATATTATTACTCTGGATGCGGATGGTCAGCACGACCCTTCCATTTTGTCACCCTTTATCAACGCACTGAATGACGGTGCCGATGTGGTAGTGGGTATCCGGGATCGTCGCCAACGATTAGCCGAGCATATATTTGCGTGGTTATCCTTAATAAAGTGGGGTATTCACGACCCGCTATGCGGAATGAAAGCTTATAGAATAAGCGTCTATAAAGAGCTTGGGCATTTTGACTCCCGCGAATCAATTGGTACAGAGCTGGCTATTTATGCGGCAAAAAATGGTAAGAAAATAATCCAACTTCCCGTTAAAACCAGAGAGAGAGTTGATGCACCGCGTTTCGGGCGTCGTTTCTCTGCAAATATGCGATTGTTGCGAGCACTTTGGAATGAAGTTGTTAACTAATTTCAACGCTTATAAAGTGTGATTTGCAGAACTGACGGGTTCTTCCCCCGTTCGAATTTAGTGATTAAATTGTTCGTTAAGAAATGCGAGAGATTATGAATGACCCGCTGTCAATGAATGACGAAGATGTGGATGCGTATAAATTTTTTGGCATGGGAGCCAAAAATTACGGTGAGCAATACCAAGCAAATGATTTAGCCAAGTTATATCCGGAGCATGTTTTTCGCTTAAAGATTTTTCTAAATCTTTTGTCGGCCATACAACCCGACCGGATGCTGGATATAGGCTGTGGTTGCGGCCTGCCTTTATTGGCTTTCCTGCGAGAAGGATATAACGCAGATGGTTTTGATTATTCCAATGAAATGATCGAGCAGACGAAACAATTATTATTGTCCAACGACTTGGACCCGGCCAGAGTCAGCCGGAATAACATGGAAAAAATTGAAGGCATCTCACCCGGTTTTTATGACTGCATAGTTGGTCTAGGCTCTTTGTATTACAGCAGAAACTTTAGCGCTACGATCAGTCAAATTTCGGATCTTCTTCCGAAGGGTGGCGATTTTATTTTTAGCCTTAGAAATGAACTCTTCTCCTTATTCTCGCAAAATTCCTATACGTCTGATTTTTTTCTCAAAAAACTTATCCCAAGTACTTCCTTAACCCCTGGTTTAAAGACGCGTCTCGCCTCATTTTTAGACGACAAATTTAGCCTTTCTACCGCCACCAAAAAATTCCTTACTATCGACGAGCAAAAAATATTTTCGCTCTACCATAATCCGCTGACAGTGGAAAAGGATGTGCTGGCTCCGGCGGGATTCGCTCTAAAAGGAATTTACTATTACCACTATCATGCATTGCCGCCAGAATTTGAGCACTCTGACACCGAAGAATTCAGGAGGCTAAGCTGCGAGTTTGAAAACCCAACTGATTGGCGAGGCATGTTCATGTCCTCCTCATTTGTAGTTCATGCGGTAAAAACAGAGTGACAGAGTCAAAATATAATATAGGTGAATCCATTTATGCTTTGGCAAGCCGTTTATGGCCAATCAACAGAAGTATTATGGGCGAAGGGGTTCGAGAAACACTCCGCATATTGAAAGAGCTTCTCCCCTCGCTCAGTATTCATGAAGTGCCGTCTGGCAGCCAAGTGTTTGACTGGACGATACCCGATGAATGGCATGTTCATGAAGCATGGATCGAAGGATCGGATGGCAGGCGCGTCGTCGATTTTTCAAAGCACAATTTGCATCTGGTAAGCTATTCCGTTCCGGTAGATGCAACACTTGATCTCGAGGAACTACAGGCACATTTGCATTCTCTTCCTGAGCAGCCAGAGGCCATTCCTTATATCACGTCCTATTATTCATCTTGCTGGGGATTTTGTTTGAGTCACCGCGACCGCCAGAATTTAAAGCCTGGGAAGTATCGAGTTTGCATTGATGCGACACTTGCGCCCGGCTCTTTGTCTTACGGTGAGTTGGTGATTCCGGGTGCGACGACGCAGGAGGTATTTTATCGACTTATGTTTGCCACCCTTCAATGGCTAACAATGAATTATCGGGGCCCTGTGTGGCCACATACTTGGCTAAATGGCTGGAGACATTGCCTAATCGGCGTTATACATACCGCATAATTTTCATACCGGAAACTATCGGATCCATTACCTATCTCAGTCGAAATCTTGCACATCTGAAACAAAATGTGATCGCGGGATTTAACATTACGTGCATTGGGGATGACAGATGCTATTCCTATTTGCCATCTCGTGCAGGCGAAACACTATCCGATAGTGCCGCGTTACATGTTTTAAAGCACTTCGCGCCAGAATTTAAACGATATAGTTATCTGGACCGGGGCAGTGATGAGCGT
>CAIZNF010000098.1 GCA_903934275.1 uncultured Nitrosomonadales bacterium | reverse complement strand
GCTGCGCCAGTGATGTGATTGATCCAGGGTTAAAAAAACTGACATGGCCACCGTGCTTCCCGATGT
Source organism: uncultured Nitrosomonadales bacterium (assembly GCA_903934275.1). GTDB lineage: Bacteria > Pseudomonadota > Gammaproteobacteria > Burkholderiales > Gallionellaceae > Gallionella. The sequence goes on along the minus strand of CAIZNF010000098.1, from coordinate 6,275 downwards.
TCAAATATTCCCAACGCGAACCCATCGCAGACATGCTCCAGCTTCCCGCATTCCCCGTGCCGATCAGCAAGATGCCGCCCGGACGCAAAATGCGCTGGCACTCCCGCAGCAATTCCTGCGGCTGTTGCAAATGTTCGATCACCTCGAACAGGGTGACCGCGTCAAACTGCCCGTCGGCGTAACCCGCTTCATGAAGCAGTCCCTGACGCACATTCAGCCCCGAAGACTGGGCGGTGGCAGCAGCTTTAGGAGCCGGCTCCACGCCCTCTGCACGAAACCCAAGCCTGATCGCAGAATTGAGAAACGCTCCGCTGGAACAACCCACATCAAGCAGTCGAATTTTTCCGGGTGGCAACTCGAGCAATTTGGCGATTTGATCGAGAAATTTTTTGCTGCGCCGCAAACGGCCACCTTCTGAACCCGCCTTTGGCAAAGTACCCTGCGAGTCATCGAACTCCTGCATGGACTGCCAGTAGTGCGCTTCCGTACATTGGCTGATCAATTGCCCGCATGCATTACACCGCAATAACGCTCCCTCCGGCAGGATATATGCGGTAGCTTCCAGCGGCGCATTACAGCCAATCGGGCAGGCATTCAAAAATCGTGGTTCTGAATCGTTCATCACAAATTATTCTCGTAAATGCTGCGGTAGATTGTCTCATATTCGTGCGCCACATCGTTCCATCCACGCACAAATAGCGGTGGTATGTCGCTGCGGCACAATTGTTTTTCAACTTCATCCGCCCATTGTTTGCAAGCTGCATCAAGCGGCACAATCGTGCCTGCGTCCGGCGTAATCTGCGCGGCAGCACCGCACACATCGGACACTACCACCGGGACGCGTGCCGCCATCGCCTCGCTGATCACCATGCCATAGGGTTCTGATTTGGCCGGATGCAGCAACACGTCAAACTCGGCATAACGGGACTGCTCACTCCAGCCCAGCAAGCGATAGCCTTCCTGCCAGCTGGCAAACAGCGATTGTATTTCTTCGGGTGGCGGCCCGATCACCCACAGTTCTAGATCAGGGCGGCGCTTGCGTAAATGTGCAACGATTTCGACCGCAAGCAGTAGCCCTTTGCGCTGCCATTCCTTGCCAATAAATCCGATTACCCCACCGTTTGCCGAAACAGTGCGGCGGGTGCGCAACGTGCCGGGCTGCACACCGGGGACAATGGGTTCAGTTAGCTTACAAGCTAATTTCGGGTAGTAGTGCGCCAGTTGTTTGCCGATTACGTGGGAATTCGGGATGATATAAAACGGTTTGGTCAATTCTCGCCGTTCCAGATACAGCTGCATCAACACGCGGACCGACAGCAGTCGCCAAAACGGTTTTTCAAATACACTGGCAAAAGGCGGGCCGTGAAAAGTAGTGATGTGATGCACATTGACTCGCTCGTGGCTGTGGACTAACCAGCCCGGATGCGGGTGTGTCTTAAGCCAGCGTGCCGCGCGCCAGCCGAAGCGCAACAACGACAGCCAGCGCGGTCGCCAGGCAATTTTACCCAATTCATACACTGCAATATTTTCGGGCTTTTTGGTGAGACAGACTTCGCATAACACCTCGACTTCATGTCCCATCGTGTGTAATTCGCGTGTCAGTTCCCAGACATAGCGTTCCATGCCGCCAACCGGCCCGTAGCGGCGCACGATAATCAGTATTTTCATAAATACTGATCCATGCCCTTTGCCGCACGGATGTGCGTCGCTTGCAAAACCCCCTGTAACCGCTGGCGATTTTTCGCCAGATGGGAACGGTCGTTTTCAGGATGCCAGAGGTGAAATACTGGTGCAAAAAAACGTGCCGATTTGTTGTTGATCCCGGCGCGCAACAGCCGTATCACCAGATCGGAATCTTCCAATCCCCAGCCGGTATAACTTTCATCCAAGCCATTTACACGCAATAAATCTTCGCGCCATACCGACAGGTTGCAGGTTTTTGCACCCTGCCAGCGGCGCGGAAATTGTTTGCGCATCCATCTCAGTCCGGGCAACCGCAGCAACGGAAGCAGGCGCTCGATTTGCCCGCGCCAACGTGCCTGCAACCAATCGCGCGTATGCCACAGGTGAATCGGCAGCTTATCGTGCAACACTTGTTCGCTGAACGCCTGTGTCAGCATCAAACGATTGCCGGACAAGAACCAGCCGCGTTCCGCCAATCTGCGGTGGCTGGCGACAAAATCCGGCGGTGGCACACAGTCGCCATCAGTAAACACGATGTAATCGGCATCGGTGGCAACTAGGGCGCGGTTGCGTATCGCGGCAGCGCGAAACCCAGCATCTTCCTGCCAGACATGCTTGATGGCGAACGGCGCACGCGCCTGATAAGTCGCAATCAGATCAGCCGTTTCGCGTGTGGAACCGTCATCCGCAACGATCACTTCAAAATTTGGGGCGGTCTGCTTCAGGCAACCCTCCAGCACAGCGGCCAGTGCGCCGGGGCGGTTGTAAGTGGTAATGATCAATGCGATTCGCATTACAGTTTTTTATTCAGCAGCATCAGCTTGATATAGCGGTAATAGGTGCCTTCCGCGTTGGACACGGCCAGCATGAACCCTTCACGTCCATCCAAAAATCCGGCGCGCAAGAAATAGGTACGGGTAAAACTCCATAATCCGCGCAGCACTGCACCCATCAGTGAGGCTTGTCTGCCGCGTTTTTGGAGCATGGTCGCCCCCGCCGAAGAATAGTGGTTTATTTTTTGCAGAACCTCACCGGCATCGGCAAAGGCGTAATGCAGCAACTCGCCACCAAGCTGGCCAATTTGGCCTTCCACCAGTAGCCGTTCATGCACTAAATCATCTGAAAAATGCGCCGCATTGCGCTTGAATAGCCGTACGATAGGATCGGGATACCAACCGGAATGGCGCATGAAGCGCCCGCAATAGCTGGAAAGGCGCGGAACGCGATAGGCGGCGCAAGTGTCGGCTTCTTTGCGCAACACTGCTTCGATAGCGGCGCGCAACTCTGGTGTCACCCGCTCATCGGCATCAATGGAAAACACCCAGTCGTGCGCGGCATAGCCCAACGCGCGGTTTTTCTGCATGCCGAAGCCAGGCCAGTCATGCATATATACTTGTGCGCCGAAACTCTTGCAAATTTCAGCCGTCCCATCGCTGCTGCCGGAATCCACCACGATAATTTCGTCGGCCCATGTCACCGATTCGAGACAGGCGTGGATATTCTCCACCTCGTTCTTGGTGATGATGATGACCGACACTTTATTACCAATGACTTGCCCAGCATTTTTTGCTGGGTTATAACCGGCCACTTGATTGTCATTCTTTGACAACCAAGTGGAATGGCTAGTAGTTACATCAGCCACCCGTCTTCTCCAACTTTATTCCCGCAAACAGCACAGAAGTCATGAACGCAAAAAACAGGCCATCAGAATGGTCCAGCAACGCAGAGTTGAACGCACAGTTCACCATATAAGCCAGCACTAGACCGCGTGCCGCATCCTGCTCTAACGGGGTATTCAACAGCGGGGCGCAACGCCATTGCGCGTAAAAAAGATAGAGCAGTAAAGCCAATCCGATCACACCGGCTTGCACCGTGACCATCAGATATTCGTTATGCGGGTTACGCGTTTGTGCAACATCCTTGCCCTGCACCTGTTGTGCGAAGGCAGCGGGAAAGCCTCCAGTACCCACGCCGAACACAGGATGTTGTTGCACGATTTGCAGGGTATTGTAATAAAAATCCAGCCGATCTCCGATCGACGTATCCTTGGCTTGCCTTGTTTGCCAAACCTGGGATTCGGATACCACCATGCCAATCCGGTTTTGCAGCCGTGGTGAGACGCTACAGACAGCAACCACCAAGACCAGAAAAATCAGCTCGGCCACCACAGCTTGTTTCAAACTCCATCGTTTCTCGCGCAAGCGCATGTAATGAGCCGGGGCTGCCCAGACAAGCCAGCCCAACAGTACCATTAAAACCAGGTATCCGGTTCGACCCTGCACCATGAATAGCACGTTGATCCCCGCTAATCCGGCAAATATCCCCCAGGCAATTCGCACCCTGATTGAGGCTACTTCACGCAAGTTGAGCAACGCCAAAAATAGCGCAAATGCCATCATATTGTTTTGCGTGATGTGGCTGTGAAAAATCGCTGGGTTATCTGCCGTGACAGATGTGTTCATCCAATGCTGCACGGGTAATAGCTCTAGTGCCACCAAGTATGACAACAGCAAAGTTATGCCCATCGCGGTGAGAAAGGCGTATTGCGCCCTGCGTTTGGCGGCTTCGCCGGGCAGCATCAGCATGAACAGCGGTATGAAAGCTAAATCGGCATATTTTCCAAGAATACCGACAGCCTCACGCAATGATGCCGCGCCGTAAAATATCGCAAGCAACAGCATACCGAACAGCAGCCAAGCGGCGCGAGCCACCGGATTTTGTGTTGCAATCAGCCAGACCGCGCGCCCGTTGAACAATATGCCCAGCAGCACCAGTGCCAGCAGCACATTATCCAAAGCCACCGAGATGGGTACGGCAAAACCGATCAATATTGTGCTGGCACGCAACGGCGGCATGGCAAATTGCCGCAAAAGATTTGCTGCTGCGGTCGTCATTGTGATTTGCCTTGCCCGTTCGGTCGATATTCCGGAATCCAAACTTGCAGCGCGGCGCGCACATTTTCATCATCCATCGTTGTCGAACTTGCCCACTCCAGCAGTCGCATCAGCCATGCCGCATCGGTTTGCCGGGCTTGCGCGATGCGCAGCTTGGGATGCGGGGTGCGTAGGGTTTGCTCGTTGTCCGCCAACAATTCTTCGTAGAGTTTCTCGCCTGGGCGCAGGCCGGTGAATTCAATCTTGATCTCTTCTTCGGTAAAGCCGGACAGACGGATCAGGTCTTTCGCCAGATCCACAATTTTTACCGGCTCGCCCATGTCCAGCACAAAAATTTCACCACCCTGCCCCATCAGACCAGCCTGCAATACCAGTTGGGCTGCTTCGGGGATGGACATGAAATAGCGGGTGATCTCGGGGTGGGTGACGGTGATCGGCCCTCCTTGTGCGATTTGCGCACGGAATTTTGGAATCACGCTGCCGGTGCTGCCCAGCACATTGCCGAAGCGCACCATCACAAAGCGAGTCAGCCCATCTCCCTCCCCAGTCAGTGGAAGATAAGCCTGTGGTGAGGGTGGTTGCAATGCCTGACACACCATTTCGGCGAGCCGTTTGCTCGCACCCATCACATTAGTCGGGTTAACGGCCTTGTCGGTGGAGATCATCACAAATTTGCCAACCCCGTGCTGCTGCGCCGCGCGCGCCACTGTCCAGGTGCCCAGCACGGTGTTGCGGATCGCCTGCCAGGCATTGTGCTGCTCCATCAGCGGCACATGCTTGTAAGCCGCCGCGTGGAACAACACACCCGGTTGATGTTGCCGCATGATCTCATTCACCCGCGCGCCATCGCGCACATCGCCGATCAGGCAGACAAAATTCAATTCCGGAAAAGTCTGTTTCAGCTCCTGCTCGATAGTATACAAGGCAAATTCGCTCGACTCGAACAGCACCAGCTTGGCGGGATTAAAGCGCGCGATTTGACGGCACAACTCGGATCCGATAGATCCTCCAGCGCCGGTTACCATCACTGCCTTGCCGCCCAACAAGCTATACAATCCGGCATCGTCCAACACTACTGGGTCTCGCCCCAACAGATCATCCAGCTCAATGGCGCGCAACTGCGACACTTCCACTTTGCCGCTCATCAAGTCATCGAAAGAGGGTACGGTTAGAGCTTTCAACTTGGCTTGATTGCAAAGCTGAATCGCCCGTTTGCGCTGTTGATGCGAGCTGGATGGCATGGCGATAATCACTTGCGACACACCGAGCCGCTTGGCCCATTCCTGCAGGCTATCCAACCCGCCCAACACACGGATGCCATTTAACGTGTGGCCATGATGTTCGCTGTTGTCGTCGAGAAAACCTACCAGCCGCCAAGCGTCGCTTTTGGACAAATCCTTGGCCAGACTTGCAGCCGCATCGCCTGCACCCAGCACCAGCACCGGTTCGCCATGCAGTTTGAGGGCACCGTATAACCCCTGTTCTTTCCATAACCGGTATACAAAACGGCTGCCGCCCATCAACAGAATCAATAATAGAGGGTTGATAATTAGCACCGCACGCGGTACCACCAAGCCCAGGCGCAACATCCAGAGCACCAGCGGAATCGCTGCTGCTGACAGAATAACGGCCAAAAAAATACGCCGTAAATCCGTGATGCTGGCATAGCGCCAAATACCGCGATACAGGCTGAATTGC
>CAIZNF010000097.1 GCA_903934275.1 uncultured Nitrosomonadales bacterium | reverse complement strand
TGGAGAGGTGCGAAAGTATGCTTAGCTCGTCATTCCCGCGCAGGCGGGAATCCAGCGATTTAAAGATTCCGAGTAGCGGACAAAATCGAGGCGTTGTCCCGCTGTGCGGGGCTTTTTTAATGGTCTGGATTCCCGCCTGCGCGGGAATGACGGAGTGTTTTGTGCAGGGAGGTGAAGTGTGTTGCGCATGACGCTCTCAAAATGGCTCGTTCTGAGCGCGCTGGTGATCGTGCTCGACCAGTTGAGCAAGGCGTGGATCACCAGCCATTTTGCCTATGGCGAAAATTTTTATGTTATCGGCATATTTGATCTTGTGCTGGCGCATAACACCGGCGCGGCATTCAGCTTTCTCAGTGATGCGGGCGGGATGCAGCGTTGGCTGTTCAGCATCATCGCGGTCGTTGCTTCGGTGTGGATCGTCTCGCTGTTGCGCAAACACAGTACACAAATAATTTTTGCGCTGGCATTGAGCCTGATCCTTGGCGGCGCGTTGGGCAATTTGATCGACCGGATTGCTTATGGTTATGTGGTAGATTTTTTATCGTTCCACTTGGGTGAGCATTATTTCCCCGCCTTCAATATCGCCGACTCCGCGATTACCTGCGGCGCATTCCTGATGATATGGGACAGCTTTACGGAGAAAAAACATGGATCTGCTGCTGGCTAACCCGCGCGGTTTTTGCGCCGGGGTGGATCGCGCTATTACCATCGTCGAGCGGGCTCTGGCAATACACGGTGCGCCGGTTTACGTGCGCCACGAGGTGGTACACAATAAATTCGTGGTGGACGGTTTACGCCAGAAAGGTGCAATATTCATCGAGGATCTGGCCGATGTGCCGAGCGGCAGCATTCTGATTTTCAGCGCGCACGGTGTGCCGCAGTCGGTGCGCCGCGAGGCAGCAGTACGCGGTTTTACGGTGTTTGACGCGACCTGTCCTCTGGTGACCAAGGTGCATGTCGAAGTATTGCGGATGCGCGGGCAGGGTAAGGAAATCATCATGATTGGTCATGCCGGGCATCCTGAGGTCGAAGGTACGATGGGGCAGAGCGAAGGCGGCATATATCTGGTGGAATCGCCCGAACAAATTGCCAGCCTCAAAGTAATCGACGAGAAAAACCTTGCTTTCGTCACGCAAACCACCCTGTCGGTGGACGATGCCGGTGGCATCATTGCTGCGCTCAAGAAACGCTTTCCGCTCATCACCGGCCCCAGAAAAGACGATATTTGTTATGCCACACAAAACCGCCAGGATGCGGTCAAAATGCTGTCTAGAAAATGCGATGTGGTGATCGTGGTGGGGTCACTGAGCAGCTCCAATTCCAACCGCCTGCGCGAAGTCGCAGCAAAAGTCGGCGTATCGTCCTATCTGGTGGATGATGCGGATGGATTAAAATCTGAGTGGCTTGCCGGAAAATCGCATATCGGTGTCAGCGCGGGCGCATCCGCCCCAGAACTGCTGGTGCAGGGCGTGGTCGCACGCCTGCGCGAGATGGGCGCGGACAGCGTCATCGAACTGAAAGGCATTAGGGAGAACGTCATATTTTCGCTGCCCAAAGCATTGCAGCTTTGAATACTATCGGAGGTGGAGTGCATTTGAAAGTGTTGGTAATTCTACTGGTAGCGTGCGCTGTGCGCACGGTTTTTGGTTATGTTGTCGTGCGCACAGCGCACGCTACGCGCCAACCCAAGACAGATTTAGCAATTGACCAACACTTTTAGATGCACCCTTTGCAGAGTGGGGGTGAGCTTTACACGGTTAAGGTTTCTTTGTTGTAGCGCGTCCTCTATAATTGCTCCCGTTTTCGCTGGAGTAGCTCAGTTGGTAGAGCAACGCACTCGTAACGCGTAGGTCGGAGGTTCGATTCCTCTCTCCAGCACCATTTAGATGTTTTTAGTATTCCTGAAAAGTCCTTAAAACCCGCATGAATCAACGCATAGCGGGTTTTTATTTGCCTAAGTGTTCCTGATTATTCCCTTGCAATATACCCCGTAACATGGATATTATCCGGGGTATAAATTAACCGGCGGGGTATCTCATGGCACTGACAGCGTTACAAGTGAAGGGCGCGAAGCCTGCTGAGAAGGCCTACAAGCTATACGATGGCGGGGGGTTGATACTGCTGGTACAGCCGACTGGTGCCAAATATTGGCGGTATCGGTACTCATACGCTGGCAAAGAGAAGCTGCTGGCACTCGGGGTATATCCAGACCTGACTTTGGCAGATGCGCGGGGTATGCACAGCGAAGCGCGCAAGCTGCTGGCCAAAGGCTCTGATCCGGGCGAAGCGAAAAAGGCAACTAAAACTGCAAAGCTGGCGTTGTCAGGGAACAGTTTCGAGTTTGTCGCCCGTGAGTGGCACACCAAGCGCCTGCATACTTGGAAACAAAGCCATGCGGACAAGCTGCTAAACCTTTTGCAGAATGATGTTTTCCCTTGGTTGGGCAAGCGGCCTATCGGTGAGATAACTGCACCCGAACTGTTGCAAACCGTCCGGCGCATTGAAAGCCGTGGTGTATTGGAAACAGCACATCGCGCCCGTTCGCTGTGCGGGCAGATTTTCCGCTATGCCGTGGCAACTGGTAGAGCGCAACGCGATCCGTCTGCCGACATCCGGGGCGCATTGCCACCCGTCAAGCACAAGCACCACGCCAGCATTACCGACCCCGTAAAAATTGGAAAGTTGCTACGCGATATTGAGGGGTACACGGGTACATTCATTGTCCGCTGCGCATTCAAGCTATCCCCTTTGGTATTTCTCCGGGCAGGTGAATTGCGCCATGCAGAATGGTGCGAATTTGATCTCGATAAAGCCGAATGGCGTATTGCTGACGGCAAGATGAAAAAAGACGGGGTGCATATTGTGCCGCTGGCCACGCAAGCCGTGGCGATACTGCGCGAATTGCACCCGCTGACTGGATCGGGGCGGTATGTTTTCCCGAGCGCGATCAGTACACTCAAACCAATGTCTGAAAATGCGATCCGCGCTGCGCTCCGTAGCCTCGGCTATACCAACGACGACATGACGCCGCACGGGTTCAGGTCAATGGCCAGCACACTGTTAAATGAGCAGGGATTCAATGCCGACGTGATCGAGATACAGCTTGCCCACATTGAGCGCAACGCCATCAGGGCGGCGTACAACTACGCACAATATCTACCAGAGCGGCGGCGCATGATGCAGCATTGGGCGGATTATCTGGACGGTTTGAAAACGGGTGCTGACGTGGTACCGCTGCACAAAAAAACGGGATAAGTTGTCGGTGGAATAAATCAGCTTGCATAGAATTTGGCTTTACGCCACAATGCCCCGGTAGCTGTACCGAGGGGAAATCCCGAAGACAGAAAGAACCGCGAATCAAGAGACGAGCGGCAGCGACAGGACAACCTGTTACTGCCGCTTTTTTTGTGGCTCACAGGTTGAATAATTTACCGAACCTCGGAGATATTTAACCATGACACCTACACCACAAGGCGCAATCGCGCACCGTTTACTTCGCAGAAAACAAGTCGAGCAAGCTCTCGGATTATCACGATCCGCTATCTAGTGCCTGTCAGAAAACCCCTGTTTTTTAAAAACTT
>CAIZNF010000096.1 GCA_903934275.1 uncultured Nitrosomonadales bacterium | reverse complement strand
GCGGACAAACGCACCGACGTGGCCTTGCTGAAAATCGAAGCGACCGGCTTGCCGAAAATAACGCTAGGCGACCCGAATAAGCTGAAGGTCGGCGAATGGGTAGTCGCGATTGGCTCCCCGTTCGGTTTCGACAACAGCGTCACCGCCGGTATCGTCAGTGCCAAGGGACGCTCTCTGCCGCAGGACAATTTTGTTCCGTTCATCCAGACTGATGTGGCGATCAACCCAGGCAACTCCGGTGGCCCCTTGTTCAACATGAGCGGCGAAGTGGTCGGCATCAACTCTCAAATCTACACCCGTTCCGGCGGTTCGATGGGCTTGTCTTTTGCCATCCCGATTGATGTGGCAACGCAAGTCACCGAGCAACTACGCAGTAGCGGTAAAGTCACTCGCGGGAGGATCGGTGTAACGATTCAGGAATTGACGCGCGAATTGGCCGATTCGTTCGGTCTGAGCAAACCGAACGGCGCGTTGATCAGCAGCGTGGAAAAAGGCGGGGCGGCCGACAAAGCGGGGATTGAGGCCAGCGATGTGATTCTCAAGTTTGACGGTAAAGTGGTGAATAACTCCGCCGACCTGCCGCGTATGGTTGCGGCTACCAAGCCGGGCAGCAAAGTGGTTATTGAATTGTGGCGCAAAGGCGAAACCAAGCATGTATCCGTAGTGATCGCCGAAATCCCGGAAGACGGCAAGCTGGCGCGCTCCGCCAAAAAACTGGCCGACGATGTGGCAGAAATGATCTCGCGTTTGGGTATCGCCGTCAGCGAGCTAAGCAAGGAACAACTGCAAGACTTGCAAATCAGCGGTGGGCTGCTGGTGGAAGAAGTGAAAGGCTCTGCCGCGCGTGCGGCCGGTTTGCATCAGGGAGATGTGCTGCTGGCAATCGGCAACATTCGGATTCGCTCGCTGAGCCAGTTTAACGAGATACTCAAGCAGGTTCCGAAGGGGCGCAATGCCGCGCTGCTGGTTCGGCGCGGCGATGCGGCCTCGTATGTGGCGATCAAACTTGACGAGAAATAATCAACCCCAATAATCCATTACCAGTAACCAAGAAGCGGGATCTGTAGGAGCGGTCTCCAGGCCGCGATGCTTTTAAACACAATCGCGGCCTAGAGACCGCTCCTACGCGGCGCTTTTTTGGTTCCGGCTTGTCCTGCTTAGGCTAACTCGCTTGCGGCGGAAAAATGCGCGCCACCTTCACGATGCGATCCTGCGTTTGGATGACTTCTATTGGATAACCCGCAATTTTCAGGCTGACACCCGCTTCGGGCATATCTTCAAGATGATCGATAATCAGCCCATTGAGCGTTTTCGCGCCGTTCAGAGGCAGGTGTAATCCTAGTTTACGGTTCAACTCACGCAGGCTGCTGCTGCCTTCCAGCAGAATGCTACCATCTTCCTGGCGTAGAAATTTGCCACTTTGCGATGGCGATTGCGTGGTGAATTCACCGACAATTTCTTCCAGAATATTTTCCAGCGTCACCAGGCCGAGCAACTCGCCGTATTCATCCACCACCAACCCAAGTCGCGCGTGGCGCTCCTGAAACTGTTGCAATTGCTTGAGTAACGGCGTGTCGGAGGGAGTGAAATAAGGTTCGTTGAGTATCTCTCGCAGTTGCGCCACATCCAGCGTCGCTTCTTGCAACAAGGCAGGTACGCGCTTGATATGCAGGATGCCGATGATGTTGCCGGGTGTGCCGTCATAAACCGGCAGCAATGTGTGGTGGCAGGTAATGATTTGCTGGCGCAACTCGCTTGCGCCGGCATTGATGTCCAGTGCTTCAATCTGATTGCGCGGAATCATCACATCGTTGACAGTGATGCGTTCCAGATCGACCAGGTTCAGCAGCATCTTCTGGTGCTTGCGCGGCATGAAGTGCTCCGCATCCAGCACCAGTCCGCGCAATTCTTCCAGCGTCATTTGCTGCTTGCTCTGATCGGTTTGCACTTTGATTCCGAATATCCCCAACAGACCTTTGACAATAGCGGTCGCAACCGAAACAACCGGATGAAACAAGGTGATGAGCGGCGCGAGCAGGTAGCTGGAAGGCAAAGCGATGCGTTCCGGATGACTGGCGGCAATAATTTTCGGCATGATCTCGCTGAAGACCAGCAGCACGAAGGTGATGCCCAGCGTTCCCAGCAGCAGGGTCAACTCGTCGGCACCGAACAGCCGCATGATAACCACATTGGTCACGGCTGCGGCTGCCACGTTCAATAAAGTGTTGCCGAACAGGATCGAGCCGAGCAGTTTGTCCACCTTGGCGAGCAACCGGGAGGTCAATTTCGCGCTTTTGCTCCCCTTGCGAATCAGGTTGCTCAGACGATAGCGGTTGATCGCCATCATGGATGTTTCAGCGGCAGAAAACCATGCGCCAAAAATTATCAGCAACAACAACACGCCAAGCAGCGCGTCTATAGATATGTCGTCCAAGATGGGGGTTCAGTGATATTTGACGGTGAGAATAGTGTGCGAGAGACGTGCTGGTGTCAAGCGGTGCGCCGGGTGCTTGATGCCATCAGCCCTATACCCGCAATCACCATCGGCAAACTTAGCAACTGCCCCATGCTCATGCCGAACGACAGCAGGCCGAGAAAATCGTCCGGCTCGCGGCTGAATTCCGCAATAAAACGGAAACTGCCGTAACCGATCAGGAATACCCCGGATACCGCGCCGGCGGGGCGCGGTTTGCGCGCATACAGCCAGAGCAGGGCGAACAGCAGCACACCTTCCAGCGTGAACTCATAAAGCTGCGACGGATGGCGCGGCAGATTATCCACCCTGGGGAAAATCATCGCCCACGACACATCGGCCGGCCTTCCCCACAATTCGCCGTTGATGAAATTGCCGAGTCGGCCAAACGCCAGTCCGGGCGGCACCAGCGGCGCAATAAAATCTGTCACTTGCAGCCAGCGCAAATGCTGCTTGCGCGCAAGCCACGCCATTGCCACCAGCACACCGAGAAAACCACCGTGAAACGACATGCCGCCTTGCCATACCGCCAAAATCTCCAGCGGGTGATTGAGATAATAAGGTGCTTTATAAAAAAATACATAGCCCAAGCGTCCGCCGAGAATCACGCCAAGCACACCGTAAAACACCAAATCGTCGAGCAACTTGATGTTGATTTTTTGATTGCCCAGCGTGGCGATGCGTTTGCGCCCCAGCCACAAAAAAGTCATGAAACCGGCGAGATACATCAACCCGTACCAGTGGATGGCAAGCGGGCCAAGCTGTAAAGCTACAGGATCAAATTGCGGGTGAACAAGCATGAATGAATCGGTTAAAATCAACAGTCCGATTATACGTGCGCTTTAACCACAATGAGGAAATAACATGCCCGCTTACCGTTCCCGCACTTCCACACATGGTC
>CAIZNF010000095.1 GCA_903934275.1 uncultured Nitrosomonadales bacterium | reverse complement strand
GCTGGAGCGTGGGAACGATAGCCCAAACGCACTGTTTTTTCTGTGTGCGTTTTATCACAGACAGTCGCCTGCAACTCGCTCATTATGCGTTCTCGTATAACCCACCCAAGGAGTTTAAAATGAAACCGAACGAAGGAACAATTGATCGCGCATTACGTGTAACTGCCGGTCTGGTATTGATCGGGCTGGCAGCCTCTGGCACGGTAGGCGTATGGGGCTGGATAGGCATAATGCCATTACTGACTGGCGCTATAGGTATCTGCCCCGCCTATTCAATTTTTGGCATAAATACCTGCCCGATGAAGACATAACAAAAAGCGTTTTTTCTCCTCCCCCCTTCGCCCGATAGTTCATTCCATACTATCGGGCGTTTTTCATCCTGCGGCCCTTCGACGAGATGCGCATATAATTGGCCGATGGTTACACTGACCCACACCGATCTGCAAATCACCGGCATGCACTGTGCATCCTGCTCTGCGCGTCTGGAAAAAGTATTGAACCAATTGCCGGAAGTGGCGGCGACGGTAAACATCGCCACCGAGAAGGCGCATATCGCCTACAACCCACATGAAACCTCGCTTGCAGACCTGATCAAAGCCATACAGGGAGCCGGTTTCGACGCGCATCTGCTGCGCGATTTTGCCGCAGAAAAACTGGCGCGCGCCGCCACTTACCGCCAGGAGCAGATACAATTTTTTATCTCGGTGTTGCTCACCCTGCCGCTGCTGGTGGAAATGCTGCTGATGTTCCTCGGTATTCACGCCATGTTGCCGGGCTGGCTGCAATGGCTGCTCGCCACGCCGGTGCAATTCTGGATTGGACGGCGTTTCTATACCGGCTCGTGGAGCAGCCTGCGCGGCGGCGGCGCAAACATGGATGTGCTGGTGGCGCTCGGCACCAGCGCGGCGTATTTTATGAGCTGCGCGGTGTTGCTATTCAATCTTGACCAGCCGATTTATTTTGAAGCAAGCGCCACGCTGATCACACTGGTGCTGCTCGGCAAGCTGCTGGAAGCACGCGCCAAGGGCAAGGCATCCAGTGCTTTGGAAGCGTTGATCAACCTGCAACCGAAAGTGGCTCATGTCGAACGCGACGGCGTGATGCAGGAGCTTGCCGTCGAGAAAATGCAAGTGGACGATGTGTTTCTGGTGCGCCCCGGCGAAAGCGTGCCGGTCGACGGCATTATTCTGGATGGCATGTCCAGCCTTGATGAAGCCATGCTCACCGGAGAAAGTTTGCCGCAAGGCAAACAACCCGGCGACAAGGTGTATGCCGCCACATTCAACCAGCATGGCCTGCTGAAATGCCGCGCGCTGGCGGTGGGGTCGCATACCCAGCTTGCCGCGATCATCCGGCTGGTGGAGCAGGCGCAAGGCTCGAAGGCGGCAATACAAAAACTCGCTGACAGAATTTCCGCCGTGTTCGTGCCAGCGGTGGTGGTCATCGCGCTGCTGACCTTTTCCGGCTGGTGGATGGCAGGCAGCGACCTTTCCACGGCGCTCATCAATGCTGTAGCGGTGCTGGTCATTTCCTGCCCCTGCGCGTTGGGGCTGGCCACCCCGACTGCCCTGGTCGTATCCACCGGGCGCGCCGCGCAAGCGGGCATTCTGGTCAAGGATGCCGCCGCTCTGGAGCGCGCACACAAACTTTCGGTATTGGTGGTGGACAAAACTGGCACACTGACAGAAGGCAAGCCGGATGTGACCGACTTGCTGCCGATGCCTAATATAACCGAAACAGAATTGCTGCAAGTAGCCGCGATGCTGGCACAGGGTTCCACGCACCCGCTGTCGCGCGCCCTGCTCGATTACGCCCAAAGTTTGTACGCCGGATCTCGGCAAATGGCTCCTGCTCAAGGCGCAAACATCAGCGAAATATCTGGCCACGGCCTGCATGCCGAAGTCGACGGAAAACGCTACCTGCTCGGCTCGCCCAACTTCGCCATGCGCGAAGGAATCGCCATTGATGAACAACAAATACTGGGCTTGCAGCAACAAGGTAAAAGCGTCATCGCCATTGCCCGCGATGGAGCATTGCTGGGCTACATCGCCTTCGCCGATCAACTGCGCGCCAGCAGCCGTGTGGCCGTGGCACGCCTCGCCGCAATGGGCATTCGCGTGGTGATGCTGAGCGGCGACAATCACGCCACCGTGCAGGCGATTGCGCAGCAAGCAGGCATCACGGAATTTCGCGCCGAAGTGCTGCCACAGGACAAAGCGGCGCAAGTTGAATCGCTAAAAAACCATACCGATCCCCTCTCCCCTCAGCGGGAGAGGGCTAGGGAGAGGGGGCAATCAACAATCATCGGCATGGTCGGCGACGGCATCAACGATGCGCCCGCGCTGGCCGCTGCCGATGTCAGTTTCGCGATGCGCAGCGGCAGCGACATCGCCATCGAGGCGGCCGATATCACACTGATGCACAACGATCTGATGAGCGTGGCAGATGCAATTTCCCTGTCGCGCGCCACACTGAGAAAAATCCGCCAGAACCTGTTTTTCGCGTTTGCCTACAACGTGCTGGGGATTCCGCTCGCCGCGTTGGGCATGCTCAATCCCGTGATTGCCGGCGCGGCAATGGCGATGAGTTCGGTGTCGGTGGTGAGCAACGCGCTGCTGCTGAAACGCTGGCGGCCTTATATTCGCGTGAAGTAACGGGCAAACTCGATAATACCGGACAACCGTGAGCCTCGACTACGCCACCCTTGACACCTTGCGCCGCAGCCACCCCGCCTGGCGCTTGCTGCTGGCCGATCATGCGCCGCTGGTGGCAAGCTTTCTACAACGGGTGTTTGTGTTGCCCAATGTGCGCGGCATGGCGCAGGCGGAGCTGGTTTCAAAACTGGAAGACGAGCTGTTTCATTTGCGCCAGTCGCAGGGGGATACGGCTTTCCCCAAACCGGCGGCGACTTACCTCGAAGACTGGACGCAGGAAACACGCGGCTGGCTGCGCAAATATTATCCGCCGGGTTCGGACGAGGCGCATTTCGATCTGACCCCGGCCACCGAAAAAGCCATCGCCTGGCTGGAAAACCTCACACAGCGCGCCTTCGTGGGCACCGAGTCGCGCCTGATGACGGTGTTTGAATTGCTCAGGCAAATGGTGGAAGGCAGCGATGCCAACCCCGAAGCGCGCATCCGCGAGCTGGAGAAACGCAAAGCGGAGATCGATGCCGAAATCGCGCGCATCCACGACGGTGAACTCGCTTTGCTCGACGAGACGGCGCTGAAAGACCGCTTCCAGCAAGTGTCTGCCACGGCGCGTGAACTGCTGGCCGATTTCCGCGAAGTGGAGCAGAATTTCCGCACCCTGGATCGCAGCACCCGCGAGCGAATCGCGTTGTGGGAAGGCTCCAAGGGCGGCTTGCTGGAATCGATTTTCGGCGAGCGCGACGCGATTGCGGATTCCGATCAGGGCAAGAGTTTCCGGGCATTCTGGGATTTTTTAATGTCGCCGGAGCGGCAGGAAGAATTGTCCGCCTTGCTCAAGGCGGTGTTCGAGCTACAAGCAGTGCGCGCGCTGCAACCGGATGCGCGCCTGAAGCGGGTGCATTACGACTGGCTCGAAGCGGGCGAACACACGCAGCGCACCGTATCGTTGCTGTCGCAACAATTGCGCCGCTTTCTCGACGATCAGGTGTGGCTGGAAAACCGCCGCATCATGGAAATCATCCACCATATCGAAGCCCACGCGCTGGCCCTGCGTGAGGATATACCCAAAGACACCGCATTCATGGAGATCGACGATGTCGCGCCGGGCATCGAACTGCCCATGGAGCGCCCCCTGTTTTCGGTGTCGGTCAAGCCCGTGCTCACGGATCAAATACTGGCCGACGATGATGGCGATGTGACGGCAGACGCGCTGTTCGATCATGTAGTGGTGGACAAGGCGCGCCTCGCGGCGCAACTGCGCCATGCCTTGCAGACGCGACAGCAGATTATGCTGGAAGAGTTGCTGGCCGAATTCCCCATGGAGCATGGGCTGGCGGAGCTGGTGGCCTACCTCACCCTGGCCAGCGAAGACAGCAAAGCGTTATTCGATGAGGCCAATTACGACATCGTGCGCTGGCTTGATGGCAATGGCGTAAAACGTAGCGCCAGCTTGCCGCGCATGATTTTCAACAGGTGACAGCCACTAAACTCTTCTGCACTCACTCTTTAACAATCCATGCATCGCTGATAACATGTGCGCAATATTTATGACACCGGAGGCACCATGGTTCGCACCGTAATTAGCTTGGATGAATCGGACAAGCGCTGGCTGGACCAGCAAGCCGCTCTCCAGCATGTTCCCATGACCGAAGTGGTGCGCCAGGCGGTGCAGGCGCTGCGCGCTACCCGCCAACAGAGTGGCGACGATTTTCAGGCGTTGCTTGCCGGCACTGTCGGCATCTGGCGGCACGGCGACGGACTTGCCTGGCAGCAGAACGCCCGCGACGAGTGGGCGCGTTGATCTATCTGCTCGACTCGGTCATCCTCATCGACCATTTCAACGGCATCGAAGCGGCGACAATTTTCCTGCGCGAGCACCGCAGCGAAGCGGCCATTTCCGCCATCACGCACGCAGAGGTGTTGACAGGCTTCGACGAAGCGCAAATCGCCATGCCAGCCCGCTTGCTCGACGCTTTCATCTGCCTGCCGCTGGATCGAACCACGGCTAACCTCGCCGCACGCCTGCGCCGCGAGTACCGCTGGAAGCTGCCCGATGCCATCCAGGCCGCCGTGGCAAAGCACCACGGACTGAAGCTGGTGACGCGCAATACCAAGGATTTTCCGGCAGACCGTTTTGACTTTGTCCTGACACCGTATTCGCTCTGATAGATCAAAAAGTCGGGAGCTGCAGTGTAATTGCATACGACCCAGCTTCAAGACGGAGAGCCCTATAGAGATTCAAACCATGCAACAACTCGATATTTTTGCAGACTCTGCACCGGTTCAGCATGCCAACGACCTGATTGCCGCGCTGGCCAACTTTGATCGTGCGGCATCGCGTCAGGCTTTGCGCCGCTTGGCGGAAGCCGATCCGCACCATGCGGGGTTGCCCCAGTACCATACACTGTGCGACTTCGTCGATTACTGGGCCGACAGTTGCGCTAACCCGGACTGGCCGCGCGCCCCGACAGGCATTGCCGCAGAGGAGCAACTGATCCGGGAACAGATTATTCCTGCGGCTACGGTCATGGGCAACGCGAGGATTGAACTGGCACGCAAGTGCTGGGGCATTCTGGCCAAAGCATCCGAGAAGGCTGGCATCGCCCCCGAACACTGCAATCATTTTGCCGCCGAACTTTATTTGCGCGCGCAACAATTTACCGATGCCGTGCGCATAGCCCAAAAGGTGCCGGGCGCAGAAATGCGCGCAGCGGTGCAGCGCTGGCTGGGATTGGGATATTACGGTTGCGGGGAAACAGAGCAGGCTAGGAGAGCAGTGCTGCGCTACGCCTGGTTGGCTCCCCAACGCTTCGATGTCTTCGTCGACGAAACGGGCGATGCGCAACTGGCGTGCGATTGGAGCGAATTTCAAAACGATCTCGGCGAGCTTGACGCAACATGGTTTCCAGCCTGGTGCGCACATGAGAAAAAAACTGGTGTCTCCATACTGGACAACCTGCCAAATAGTGATGGGGGCATGGCGTATCGACTGGTCACAGGCTTGGCCATACGCGAGCGTGGCGGCCTTTGCCCTGCCGTATACGAAGATCGGGCGCGCCTAAAACGCTTGGACGAAAGCTTCTTCGCTTTTTATATGCGGCATCGTTCAAATCTGTTTGACCGGAAAAAATAATCACGCACACAGGGCAGTAAAGAGCCGTAGGATGTGGTGAGGCACGAACCGCATCAATCGCGAAACGATGCGCTTCATTCCTCAGCACATCCTACCGGGTTTGCACCGTGCCAGATAAATCGCGCCCCTACAACGCTTTTGATTTACGTGAGTTATTTATTCCGGCCACTGGAATTGCAGGCGTTGCGCCACTGTCTGCATCCAGCAGGGCACATGCCCTTGCCGCCGGTTCACAAATTGATGCCACTCTGTTTGCCAATCCACATTGGCTACAGCAGCCGGTTCGAATGTGGCGCACCAGGCAGCCGCACACAGCAAGTAATCCTGAGCGGAGGTTTTATTTGCGCGGGATAGATCACCCCAGAGTGCAACGACTTGTTTAAAAGCATCGGAACGAACGGCCTGATCCGGCGCACAACAGGCTTGCACGAAGCTGGCAAAAAGTTGCAGCAAAGGGCGGCGGTGCTGGGGTGTCGTTTCGGGGATGAGATTCAGTTCTGCTAGATCGCCCCCCCATCTACATCACCGGTCAGCAACTTCAGGAAACGAGCGAAGCAGTTGGATGAGAAACTATCTTCAGCGAAGCGTGCCGGATTTTTCTGCGCCTGCTGCTGGTAAATATCCAATGCCCGATTCGCGCATTCCAGAGCCTCACCAGAGCGGCCTATATTGCCTAAATGGATTGCGTAATTGTCCAATGATTCTGCAAGAGCAGGCATGAACCGATCCGGATTTTTCTGGGCTAGCCGCTCGCGAATATCCAATGCCTGCTTGGCGTAATACAGCGCTTCCTCATCACGGCCTACACCACGTAAATGTCCCGCATAGTTGTTCGATGACATTGCAAGACCAGGCACGAAGCGATCCGGATTTTTCTGGGCCAGTCGCTGGTAAATCTCTAATGCCTGCCGAGCATGCACCAGAGCTTCGTCGTCGCAACCCGTATCGCATAAGCTGTTTGCGTAGTTATTCAATGATGTTGCGAACTCGTGTTCAAAGCGCCCCGGATTTTTCTGCGCCAGCCTTTGGCGAATGTGGAGTGCTTGACCGGCATACGCAAGCGCATCGTCATAGCGGCCTACATTACCCAAGCGGGTTGCGTAGTTGTCCAATGACATCGCAAAATCAGGCTCAAAGTGAGCTGGTTCTTTCTGCGACAGCCTTTGGTAAATCTCCAATGCCTGCATAGCACGTTCTAGTGCCTCATCGTCGCGACCAACATTGGCAATGCGGTTCGCGTAGTTGTTCAATGACATTGCAAAGTCAGGTTCGAAGCGCTGTCGGTCTAGTTTGCACAGCTTGTCAAATAGCATGAGGACTTCGGCAGACGAGGAAAGAGCCAGAGCATTGTCCCCTGATCGGAATAATAGTATGGAATGAGTGTTTAGCGTGCTGGCATAAGTGGACATGAATTCGATATTGGACGATTTCAACTGGTGCTTTTGATGTGACTTATCCACCAAGTATTCGCTTACAAAACAGTAGAATGAGGTTAGTTGCACCGACTCTTCGCCCACTCGTGATTTCAGCAAGCCTGTAACCTGACCCTTGATGTTGGCTGGCAAACGCACAAACGCTGCTTCAGCTAATACGGGTAAATCGCTCGGTGTCTCGGTGGCTACAAGCAGGAATTCCTGCCAGCAATGCGCGAAGTGGCGCACCAATGTTTCCGTCAAGGTTTCATGCAATTCAGGGTAATGGTCGGACAAGCGGGCAATAGCCGTCAGGGCATTCAATCTCACAGACTGGCTGGCCTCTTTTCCAAGAAGCACGTCCAGCATATCAATCGCCGTGGGGCGCAGCAGGGCTTGTGCCACCAGAGCTTCGCCGAGCAAATCGGGGCGCACGGGCTGCAAGCCTTGCTTGCCGGGGTAAAGCGGTATCAACGCATTGAACAAATGATTGAACTGCGCGGAGCTTAGTATTTTTCCGTTTGTCCGTTCCCAAAAAAGCAACGCGGCCTTGAGCGTGGCGAAGCCGCCCGCCAGAGTGGTCAGCGTCAGCAATTGTTCGGCATAGTGTTCCGCTTGTGGAATATCGTGACCGACAAACAAACCGCGCCAGTAGCGCCGCTCGTGATTCAGCAATGCGCGGGTCAGACCCTGCGCCGTGGTCGGACGTTCGCCGTGCAGCGCAAGCAGGGCGGCCATTTGCAAATACAGCGGGCGGCCAAAATATTCTCCCGCCAGTTCCGGGATAACGTCGGGGGCAGGGACGTTTAATGCTTCGGCAAAGGCATTCAGCGCCTGCCTGTAAGCGTGGCGGCGGTCTTGCATCTCGGTATGTAATGGGGGCAGATGATAGGGACCGGAAGTGGCGTAACCACCGAGCAGGGATTCGCAAGTCTTGTCCTTGCCTGGCAGGTTGTCCCACCATTCCCCGCCATCACGCGCCAGCAAGAGCAATCGCACAGGCTGCTCAGCGGGTGATTGCAGCATGGCTTTGAGCAGGGCGAGCAGGCTGTCCTGACGGGTTTCGGCATAATCAATAACGATGAGCAGCGGCTGGTTGAGAGCCTTCAACACTTGCCAACCAGATGCCAGCTCCTTGGCTGCGAGGTCGCTATCCATAAATCCCGCGTACCAGCCAGAAATAATACGTTGCTGGCAAAGATGCAGCGCCAGCCGGGTTTTGCCCAAGCCCCCCGCACCCGTGATTAGCCGCACAGTTTGCGGATATTGGACATCATCAAGCCATATATTCAGTTTATCGAGTTCTGGCTGGCGTGCCGGATCGAACGGAACCATTTCTTCTTCGGCGCGCAGCAATTGACTGTCGGCAACGCCACCGTCAGCATGCCAGTGTCTTGTCGGCATGTGTACCGGCAAATCGCTACGGATAGGTTGAGGTTCGGCAATATCTGGGGCTGGCGCGATGGGTTTCTGTATTACGTCTGACAGGCTACCTTTTTGCAAAGGCCAGCAGAAAATTTTCGCAGCTTGTTCCGCACAGGCAGCCCATGAATATTCGTTGAGCAGCAAGCCGCGCAATGTCCCGGCCTTCTGGCGCGCTTTCTCTGGTTGGTGTGCAATCTCTCTGATGGCCACCGCTACCGATTCCAAATCCTCTTGCCTAAAATACGGGTCGGTATTAGTGCCCCGCACGTCAACCGGATAGATAAATCCTTTTTCGCAGCCAGGGTGTTTTTCCTCCAGCAATTTATATACACCACTATGTTTGCTGATTATCAGCGGCACACCCGCCGCGATTGCCTCCCATGCTGCCAAACCGAAGCCTTCGTGCCATGAGAGCATCATCACCGCGCTGACTCTGCTGATATTGCGATACAACTAATTCCGATCATGGGTGTATGGCAACGCCAGAACAGTTATGGCGCGATCCGCATATTTTTCGGCAAATGCTTTTAAATTGGCTTCAGGTTTCGCATTGGGCTGACTGTTTTCCTCCGCTGCAAAATCCACGCCGCGCAACATCAATCTGGGCTGCTTGCATAACCCATCCGGCATATTGATCTCGCATGCCTTCTTATGTGCATGAGCCAACGCGGCGACGCTCAGGTAACCCTGCTTGACACGGGCAGCATCCCCACTTGACCGCCCACCCAGAAAAGCGACAAATGTTTTGGGTGCTGGCTGAACATCAATCTCTGCTAGCCCAGGCACTAACATGTGCACTGACTTTGCTCCACCGACCAAGTCATGCGCAGCATCACGCAATAAGGGGCCGATAGCCAATATCAGATCGGATTGTTCGAATAATCTTTGTTGTTCCTGATTTTTGGAATGCGCAGTTTTGGAGTCTTCGGCAAAAGACTCGTAGTGGGCGTAACTCATGTGGTGGATCAAGGCCGAGCGGCCACCGGCAATTTTTGCAGCCTCAATAGCTGCGGTTCCGGTGATGCGGTCGTGCCCAAGCCATACCGTGTGATTTGGGTCGAAACTGATCTTGAGATTCCGTAACTCGTCAATGCCAGCTTGCGCATGTTTAGCCGAGAATAATTTTTCTTCCGGCGGGTACGGCAATGCCACCAGTTTCACATGCGCATTGTGAGC
The DNA here is from genome assembly GCA_903934275.1 of uncultured Nitrosomonadales bacterium. Classification (GTDB taxonomy): domain Bacteria; phylum Pseudomonadota; class Gammaproteobacteria; order Burkholderiales; family Gallionellaceae; genus Gallionella. Next base: position 6,777 of record CAIZNF010000095.1, on the reverse strand, counting down.
TTCTTCGATTTCCTCTGGAGTGGCACTCGCCACAATACAAATTACTTCTGCGCCAAGATGGTATGCAATACCGAATGCCTTCAGAAAGTCGGTGTTGAAGCTGTTAATGCCGCCGTGCTTGCTTCCCCAATCTGTGGCAAATGTTATCAGTGAATACATTTCTTTTGCTGGCTACCGTGTGAAGTCCGCATCCTTGCACGGTGCATGGATTCATGCAAGGGGGGGCAAAAATCAGCCTTGCATGAGATACCTAGGAATTCATATTCTGTCATTCCGGTGAAAGCCGGAATCAGGCACTTTATATTTGCTGAAAAACATCAGACGGGAATACAAGGTGCGACCGGTGGTGGTGTTCCCCGGTTGGCATATCGAGAAGAAGCCCGGCTTTTCGCTCGAATTGTGGGAATCAAGGACATCCACTTGCCTCCCCCGAACTGCACCTCTGAAAACACCGTATCTATTGGCTTCCAGGTTATGCAAACAAAACACCGCCCCTATTGCTTCCCAGGTGATGCTTTGAAACCGGCTTCGCGTTTGCACCACTCACGGATTAGGAGGAAGCCACCAAATGAAACAAGATAACAGAGATGTTTCCAATATTTTTTGTGGCTGCATACTGGGCTATAATCGAAATTGTAAGTAGGTGATTTTTTATAGAGGGGTTGTTGTCATGCTTACCATCGTCTTGCCAGATGCACTCGAAGCCGCTGTTACCGCCGCCGCGCATAGATCCGGGATGTCGATCGACGACTATTTGGCCGCTGTATGTGCCGACTCGCTGTCATTGGAGATTGATCGCGCGCGCGTTGACTCTTACCTGGCAGGCACGACGATGGTTTCGCATGAGCGCGCGAATTCCTGGCTCACCGATTTGGCTGCCGGGAACCGTAGCGAATGCCCACGCTGATCTGGCATCCCGATGCCCTTGACGATGTTGCCAGGCTCTACGACTTCCTTGCCCCAGTAAGCCCTGCCGCCGCCCGGCGAGCAGCCCTAGTTATCCGTGATGCCGCAAACATAATTGCCGACAATCCGGGGGTTGGTACACCTCGTGCAGAATTCAGGGAATGGCCCGCAAAATTTGGTCGCAGCGGCTATATTCTGCGTTACATTTTAGTGCCAACTGACACCATCTTGATAACCCGCGTCTGGCACAGCCGGGAATTGCGTCCAGATTCGGATTAAAGAGTAAATGCATAACGACGAAGCCGAAGGCCAGGAGTTCTCCCGCGTGTTGATCGCCTTGATGAAAGGCGTCGTGTATCAGGATACCGATGCGGCTATCTGGCAGGCGTTGCTCGGCTTGCAGGCCAGGGTGCGCGATTACCTTGCGGTGCTGGGGCTGGAGTTGGTGCTGGACGAAGCGGAGGGTTATGCCTGGCTGAAATCCCAACCTGCGCCCGATGAGGGGGAGGCGTTGCCGCGTCTGGTGGCGAAGCGGCCCTTGTCATTTCCGGTGAGTTTGCTGCTCGCGTTGCTACGCAAAAAATTGGCCGAGTTCGATGCGGGCGGCGAGGATACGCGGCTTATTCTCACGCGCGAAGAAGTGGTCGATATGATCAGATTGTTCCTGCCTGCCGGTGTAAATGAGGCGCGCATCGTGTACCAGATCGACACCCATCTGAACAAGATCATCGAGCTGGGTTTTGCGCGCCGCCTGCGCGGGCAACCTCACCTGATCGAAGTGAGCCGCATCCTGAAAGCCTTTGTCGATGCGCAGTGGCTGGCAGAGTTCGACCAGCGCTTGGCCGCGTATTGCATCAATATTGGTGAGCAGGCATGAAAATTTCCATATTCAGATCAAGCTTGCATTTATGTAGGGCGGGCTGTGCCCGCCGAATATTATTGTCGGGCATAGCCCGACCTACGGATTATTTGAGATGAGCACCGTGAACACCGAAAGCGGAATGCTGGATTTCTCCGGCAAGGAAGAGCGCAGCGGCTTCCGCCTGCATCGTCTGGAGGTGTACAACTGGGGCACGTTCAACGGCAAGGTGCGGGCGCTGCACGCGGGGGGCGATAACGCTTTGCTCACCGGCGACATCGGCTCGGGCAAATCCACGCTGGTGGATGCGGTGACGACGCTGCTGGTGCCTGCCAGCCGCGTCGCTTACAACAAGGCGGCGGGCGCGGAATTCAAGGAGCGAACATTGCGCTCCTATGTGCTGGGGCATTACAAATCCGAACGCAGCGAAACGGGCGCATCCGCCAAGCCGGTGGCGTTGCGCGATCACAACGACTATTCGGTGATTCTCGGGGTGTTTCAGAACGAGGGTTTCGGGCTGAGCGTCACGCTGGCCCAGATATTCTTCTGGGCGAAAAACACCCAGGGACAGCCGGAGCGTTTTTATCTGGTGGCCGACCGGGGTATGTCCATCGCTGCCGACTTCACCGGGTTCGGGACGGATATCGGCGGTTTAAAAAAACGTTTGCGCACCATGCCCGGCATAGAGTTGTTTGAAACCTTTCCATCCTATGCGGCAGCTTTCCGCCGCCGCTTCGGCATTGAGAACGATCAGGCGCTGGAGTTATTCCACCAGACGGTGTCGATGAAATCGGTGGGCAGCCTCACCGATTTTGTGCGCGAACACATGCTCGAAGCTTTCGATGTGGAGTCGCGTATCGCGGCGCTGATCCATCATTTCGACGATTTAAATCGCGCGCATGAAGCGGTGCTCAAGACCAAGGATCAAGTCGCGCGCCTGTCGCCACTGGTTGCCGATTGCGCGCGCTTCGACGAGCTGACGGCACAGATCGGCGAATGGCGGAATTGCCGCGAGGCGCTGAAGCCTTATTTTTCTTCGCTCAAGGCCGAGCTGCTGGAAAAACGGCTGCTCAACTTGAAGGAAGAAGCAGAGCGGCTCAGTAGCAGAATTCAGACGCTGAGCGATGCCCGTGGCACGCAGCAGGGCGAGCGCGACGAGATCAAGCGCGCCATCGCGGAAAACGGCGGCGACCGCATCGAGCGCATCGCGTCAGACATTCATGCCAAGGGGCAAGAAAAGGCCAAAAAACTGGCGCGCGCGGAGCGTTATGCAGAGTTGGCGCAACGGCTGGGGATTGTTTCCGCAAGCGATGTGGATGGCTTTGTCGGCAACCGCCACCGCCTCGTCGAATTGCGCGAAACATCTCAGGCGCGCGATACGGAACTACAAAATCAACAAACCGAGGCGGGTGTCGACCTGCGTGGCCTCAGGCAGGAACACGCAACGATAGCGACAGAACTCGTCTCCCTCAGGAAACGGCGCAGCAATATTCCCGAGGCGCAAATCGCCATCCGGCGCATGCTTTGCGCGGCGCTCGATGTGGCGGAGGAAACCATGCCTTTTGCCGGGGAGTTGATCCAGGTGCGCGCCGAAGATGCCGCGTGGGAAGGTGCCGCCGAACGGCTGCTGCATAACTTCGGCGTTTCACTGTTGGTGCCGGAAAAGCATTACGCCGAAGTCGCCGCATGGGTGGAACAAACTCATTTGCAGGGGCGATTGGTTTATTACCGCGTGCGCGAACCGAAGGCCGATGAGCACCCTCCCCTGCATCCCGATTCGCTCGCGCGCAAGCTCGCGGTCAAGCCCGATTCGCCTTTTTATGGCTGGCTGGAAGGCGAGCTGGCGCGCCGCTTCGACTATGCATGCTGCGAGACGCTGGAACAATTTCGCCGCGAGCGCCAGGCGATTACCCGCGCCGGACAAGTCAAGGCGGGTGCGGATCGCCACGAGAAAGATGACCGCCACCGCCTCGATGATCGCAGCCGCTATGTGCTGGGCTGGAGCAATGAAAATAAAATCGCGGCTTTTGAAAAACAGGCCAAGGGACTGGAAGGGCGCATGCAATCTCTTGCCGACATCATCGGCAAAGCGCAGGAGGAGCGGAACGCGCTGGCATACCGTCTGCAATGTCTGGCGCAGATCGGCGAGTACACCGATTTCAGCGAACTCGACTGGCAGCCTGTTGCGGTTTTGATTTCAGAGCTTGAGGCCGAAAAGAAAACGCTGGAAGCCGCATCCGATATGCTGCAAACATTGGGTATCCAGCTCAAGGCGCTGGAGGAAAAGCTCAAACAGACGGAAAGCGATTTGGGCGAGCGCAACAAGGAACTTGCCCGCAATGAAGAAAAATTGGAGCAAGCAAATGCATTGCTCGCAGAGTGCCACGTTGCAGTTGATGGCTTCAATGACGCTCAGCGTTTAACTCAGCTTGGCGAGCTGCGCGCCGAGGCCTTGGGCGAACACACCCTGACTGTGGAGTCTTGCGACAACCGCGAGCATGACATGCGCGAATGGTTGCAGAAAAAGATTGATGGTGAAGATAAAAAACTCAAGTACCTGCAAGAGAAAATCGTCAAGACCATGCAGGAGTACCGCAACAAATATCCGCTGGAAACCAAGGATGCGGATGCCAGCGTGGATGCGGCCCATGAATACCGCGCCATGCTGCAACAACTGCAAGCCGACGACCTGCCGCGTTTCGAGGCACGTTTCAAGGAATTGCTCAACGAAAACACCATCCGCGAAATCGCCAACTTCCAGTCGCAACTTGCGCGCGAACGGGAAACCATCCGCGAGCGCATCGAACGCATCAACGCCTCGCTCGCGCAGATCGACTACAACCCGAACCGCTACATTTTGCTGGAAGCGCAGATCAACGTGGATATGGAGCTGCGCGACTTTCAGCAAGAGCTGAAAGCCTGCACCGAGGGTGCGCTGACTGGCTCGGAAGACGCGCAGTATTCCGAGGCGAAATTTCTGCAAGTGAAGGCGATCATCGAACGTTTTCGCGGTCGCGAAGGCAGCACGGAACCAGACCGGCGCTGGACGCGCAAAGTTACCGACGTGCGCCAATGGTTCGTGTTCTCGGCCTCCGAACGCTGGCGCGAAGACAACAGCGAACATGAACACTACACCGATTCCGGCGGCAAATCCGGCGGGCAAAAAGAGAAGCTGGCCTACACCATTTTGGCGGCCAGTCTGGCTTATCAATTCGGCCTGGAGTGGGGCGCGGCACGCTCGCGCAGTTTCCGTTTTGTGGTCATAGACGAAGCCTTCGGGCGGGGTTCGGATGAGTCGGCGCGCTTCGGCCTGGAGCTGTTCAAGCGGCTCAACCTGCAACTGTTGATCGTCACGCCCTTACAGAAGATACACATCATCGAGCCCTTCGTCGCCAGCGTCGGCTTCGTCCACAACGAAAAGGGGCAGGATTCGCAATTGCGTAACCTCACCATCGAAGAGTACCGCGCCGAGCGGGATGCGAGGCGGGCATGAAGCCAGATTCCTCTGTTGACGAAGAGGATACTGTTGCTTCAATTGGTTATGCAGCTTTTGTAGGTGCGAATTTATTCGCACATAATCCATTGGGCGTGCGAATGAATTCGCACCTACAAACCCCTCAACTGAGACTTTTAAAATGAGAGACTGGAGCACGCCCGAAGACATCCGCAACCGTGTGCGCCGTGACTGGGATAATGGCCGCATTCTGGCCGCAATACTGGATGGCGAACCGGTCTTTCCGCTGCGCATCCCCCTCAAAAAACCCGATACCCAAGCGCTCTCCGAACAGTTCGAAGCGGCGCGGCAGTGGATTGCAGAATTGACTGCGGGAACCAGTTTCCAGTTGGAGTGGCGCGAGTTCAACCACCGCCAACTGGGGCGCAACCGCATCCCTGTGGCCGCGATTGTCGCAAGCGAACGCGATGGCCTGGCGCTGATCGGCAAGCTGCGCGACGCGGCCAAATTCCGCGTGCTGGCCGCTAACCTTTCGGAAACTTATCCGGCGCTTGTCCCATGGCTCAGAAAGCGTCCGCTGACGGTGTTAGACCATGCCGAAAATTGGCCGCGACTGCTGGCCGTGCTGAACTGGATAGTGCGCCATCCCCGTCCCGGCGTTTACCTGCGCCAGATAGACGTTCAGGGCGTTGATACCAAATTCATCGAGCTCCACCGTGGTCTGCTCGGCGAAATGCTGGATGTCGTGCTTCCACCGGAGGCAATCGACACTCAATTTATCGGCGCAAGCGGCTTCGCGCTGCGCTATGGCTTCAAGCCCAAACCGACGCAAATACGCTTCCGTTTTCTGGATCAAAAATTGCGCATACAGGGCCTGTCCGATCTCGCCGCGACGAGCGATGAGTTCGCGCAACTTACATTGGCGGTGAAGAAGGTGTTTATCACCGAAAACGAAATCAATTTCCTCGCCTTCCCCGCCGTGCCGGACAGTCTGGTGTTGTTCGGGTCTGGCTATGGCTTCGACCATCTCGCGCAAGCCGAATGGCTGCAAAGCATGAAGATTTATTATTGGGGCGACATCGACACCCACGGTTTCGCGATACTGGATCAATTGAGAAGCAAGTTTCCGGCGGTGCATTCCCTGCTGATGGATCGCGCAACCTTGCTGGAGCATCGGAATTTATGGGGAAGCGAAGAGCGACCAACCTCACGTGAGTTGGAACGTCTGATACCGGATGAGTCGGCGCTTTACGATGATTTGCGTTTTAACCGAATTGCGCCAGCCATACGCCTTGAGCAAGAGCGTGTCGGCTTTGCCTGGGTAGATGCCGCTCTTGTGGGGGCAGGATCCCGTTGAGTTGTTAAAAAAGCCAGTTCGCTACCCACGCTTTGCACACATCTTGTCGCAAACACAGCGCCCGATGCGGTTCACGCGGCAGGGGTGAAGAATTGCTGTGCAGTATTATTGTTTGCTGGATGGGGCAGGCACATTATCCTGTTGCACAGGAGGCTCACTGCTCTGCTGCACGGGAGGCGTGCCAGGAATAGATATCTGCTG
>CAIZNF010000094.1 GCA_903934275.1 uncultured Nitrosomonadales bacterium | reverse complement strand
TTTGGTTCCGGCTCGTCCGGCTTAGGTTAATGCGGATCACATCGATGATGTGGAATAAATTTTTGGCGCGCGTTAAAAGTGAATGAACTGCGCGCCAACAAATTTGTATCAAAACCACACGCCTTTGTGCAGGCTGATTGTGCGCTTTCATGATATGACATGCAACCGCAAGATTTGAATAAAGCCGCATGGATAGCGGCTTTAACTGGGATGCTGCGATGTTGTGAGGTGGGCTGAAATACTATTCTAAGTTCTGAATTTGTTCGCGCATTTGTTCGATGAGTATCTTCATCTCCATCGCGGTACGAGATACCTCCGCATCCACCGATTTTGAGCCAAGGGTGTTGGCTTCCCGGTTCAGTTCCTGCATCAAAAAATCAAGTCGCTTGCCCACCGCACCGCCCTGCGCAAGAATGCGGCGCATCTCGGTGAGATGGCTGTCCAGCCGCGACAGCTCCTCATCGACATCGATCTTGCTGGAAAATAGGGTGATTTCCTGGCGGATGCGCTCATCCCACATATCCTGTGTTACGGCATTCTGCATCGCCTCGCGCAACCGCGCGGTGAGTTTTTGTTCATAAGCGGCGATCGCGGCGGGAACATGCGGCATCACAGCACTGCGCAACGCTTCTATTTTATCCACTCGCTGCAATAAAAAATCCTTGAGTTTCTCGCCTTCGCGGGCGCGCGACGCGGAAAATTCTTGCAAAGTGATTTGCAACAGATTGAGCAGCGCAGTGCGCAATTCGTCAGTGGATGCGCCTGTTGTTTCGAGAACGCCGTTCCAGCGCAGCACATCGGCCACACTCAGGTTACGCGCATCCGGTAGTGCGTCTTGCACTTCCTTGCTCCATGCGGCGAGTTGTTGCAACAGGTCGCGATTCAGTTTTGCGCCGCTTTGCGCGCTACGCGCAGCATAGTTGATGCGGCATTCTACTTTGCCGCGCTGAAGCTGCGCGGTAATCGCTTCGCGTAGCGCGCCTTCAAAACCGCGCAATTCGTCCGGCATGCGCAATTGGATGTCCAGATAACGATGGTTGACTGCGCGCAATTCCAGCGTCAACGAACCGCTGTCTAGTTCCGTGCTGGCGATGGCATAGCCGGTCATACTGAGGATCATGGCAAAATTTCCGAATAAAGAGCTGTGCTAGAGCGGCGCATTATATTACGATTGAGGCCTGTCAAATTTCTTGCTCATCCATGAATTTCTCGATACACCAAGCCAGCCACATCGGCAACCGCAAATACAACCAAGATCGTGCTGCCTATGCCTATAGTAATGATGTTTTGTTATTGGTGCTGGCGGACGGTATGGGTGGGCATTTGCACGGCGAGGTGGCTGCCGAGCTGATCATAGAGACTTTTGTCGAGTCATTTGGCCGGGATGCGCAACCTCGCATCGCCGATCCCAAGGAATTTATTTCCCGCACCATGCGCCACGCCCACGAACGTATCGCGAGTTTTCCGCACGACAAAACTTTGGGTAGTTTCCCCGGATCGACTTGCGTAGCCGCCCTGATTCAGGAAGGTCTGGCATATTGGGGGCACGCCGGAGATTCCCGCCTTTATATGTTGCGCAACGGCGCGGCATTAGCCAGAACACGCGATCACTCGATGGTACAGCAGTGGCTCGAATGGGGCACGATTTCCGCCGAAGAAGCGCGCGTCCACCCGCAGCGCAACCAGATCACCAACTGTCTCGGAGGTCTTGAAAACATGTTTTATGTGGAGTCCGGCGAGCCCGTTGCGCTACAATCCGGCGATATACTGCTGCTCGGCAGCGATGGTCTGTGGGGGCCGCTCAGCGATGATGAGTTTGCCGAAGCATTCACCTCAAAACTCGTTACAGATGCGCTGGACGGCCTCATCGTGCGCGCACTGGAGCGTGAGGACGGAAAATCCGACAACGTCACCGGCGTGGCAATGCGCTGGGGCAGTGGAGAAATTGCGCACGACACCGCCGAACCCGTCTGTCATATTTTGGAAATTTCATAATCTCCACCACCCGTTACCTACTTCCAACCAACCATTTCCATCGAGTATCCGCCATGCGCCCCAGCCAAAGATTGCCCAATCAGTTGCGTGAAATTCGCATCACCCGCCGCTACACTAAACACGCCGAAGGTTCGGTGCTGATTGAATGTGGTGATACCAGAGTGATCTGCACCGCCAGTGTCGAAGAGCGCGTGCCACAGCATAAAAAAGGCAGCAGCGAGGGTTGGGTGACGGCGGAGTACGGTATGTTGCCGCGCTCCACCAATGAGCGCATGGGGCGCGAAGCCGCCAAGGGGAAGCAATCCGGGCGCACCCAGGAAATCCAGCGATTGATTGGTCGCAGTCTGCGTGCCGTGGTGGACTTGAAGAAACTTGGCGAGCGCACCATTCAAATCGATTGTGACGTGATCCAGGCCGACGGTGGGACGCGCACCGCCAGCGTTACCGGCGCGTTTGTCGCGCTGCATGATGCAGTGAGCGTTTTGCTGGCTAAAGGGCTGATCAAGGAAACTCCGCTCAAGGATTTCATCGCCGCAATCTCGGTCGGCATCTATCGGGGCGTGCCGGTGCTCGACCTCGACTATGCAGAAGATTCTGCATGCGACACCGACATGAATGTGGTGATGCTGGGCAGCGGGAATTTCGTCGAAGTGCAAGGTACCGCCGAAGGTCATGCCTTCTCGCGCGAAGAGATGGATGAATTGCTGGAACTGGCAAAGTCCGGCATTGCACAGTTAATCGGGATGCAGCGAGCGGTACTGTCAAAAGATTAGTAGTGCGTTCCAACAAAACAATTACCGTTCGCGGTGAACTCGTCGAACCGCTAGTCCCGCGCCAATACTGGCCTTCGACAAGCTCTCAACGAACAGCTTTTTATTTATATATTTATCAAATAGTTACAAAATATAAAAAACGGCCAAACAGCATCCAAACGGCACGAAAATCTGTTCGCTGTTCACGCCTTGCAACGCGAAAGCGGTGCTTACTTGGCTCAGTCCGAACGGATTCTAACGGAACGATCAACAGCTGACTATCCGCAGATTACACAGATTCACGCAGATTATTATTGAGGGTTACATAATTGAAAGACAGAGCCTCCGCCTCTCGCAGGTCGTGCCACGCCCGATGCGGCGGGCATAGCCCGACCTGCAACTCACTCAATCTTCATGAATTATGTAAAACATCAATAGATGTTGCTTTGCTTACGTCAGAGCGAACATATCCAATCCAAACTATTGGCATTTTAAATCTGCGTTAATCTGCGGACAAAAGATTTTTATGCAAAAAACCATGAAAAAGCTCGTTATCGCATCCAATAACCCCGGTAAGTTGCGCGAATTCCAGTTTCTGCTACAACCGCTCGGCATCGAAGTACTGACGCAGGCACAGCTTGGCATCACAGAAGCCGAAGAGCCGCATATCACCTTCGTTGAAAACGCCCTCGCCAAGGCGCGCCATGTCAGCAGACTGAGCGGCCTGCCCGCACTGGCGGACGATTCCGGCATCTGCGTCTCCGCGTTAAACGGTGCGCCCGGCGTGCTGTCCGCGCGCTATGCCGGAAACAATCCGAAGTCCGATCAACGCAATAACGAAAAGTTATTGCAAGAAATGCAAGATGTGGCAGATCGCCGTGCGCATTACTACTGCGTGCTTGTGCTGCTGCACCATGCCGATGACCCTCAACCGTTTATTGCCGAAGGCGAATGGTGTGGCGAGATCGCCCGTGAAGAACGCGGTGGCGGCGGCTTCGGCTACGACCCGCTATTCTGGTTGCCTGAATTGGATAAGATGAGCGCCGAATTGGGGCGCGAAGAAAAGCACGCCATAAGTCATAGAGGCAAGGCATTAAAAGCTTTGCTGGAAAAATTAAAAGCTTCGTAGGATACAAAACGTGGCGCATTACAAATGAAGATTGGGAGTAACATGCGGTGCCGATTTTGCATGTGCTATATTCAGTTATGTAATATTCAATAAATTTGAAATGGTAAAACGCCTCATGAAGCCCAAAAGTCGTCTGCGCTTGAGTTGATGTAGTTGTGTTGATGTAGTAATCTCATCCGCCCCGGGTAATAACTTTCAGATTTGCCGAATTCGATGCCAAAAAGTTCTCTTCATCTGCCGACCAGACCATCCCCGGATAAGTGGCAGGGATTTATAGCCAGCTTGCCAGGGATGGCCTGCCAAATCGAACTGCAAAAAGACGGTGCATTCACTTTTCCTTACGTCAGTGAAGGCTGCCTGACGCTGTTCGGTATTCCCGCGAATGACTTGCAAAACGACCCTGCATGTTTTTTAAGCATCATTCATTCTGAGGATATTAATTCCCTCCTTGAAACCTTGAAAAATTCGGCACAAACCCTGTGTTTCTGGAACTGGGAAGGGCGCATCATATTGCCGGACGGAGAAACAAAATGGATCAGCCTTGGTGCCACGCCGCAGAAGACACCAAGCGGTTTGCCGCGCTGGGAAGGCATCATACTCAATACCACGCAAAGCAAGCTGGGTGAAATTGAAGTTAAACGCGTGCAGCAGCAGTTGCTGGAACTCTCCTCGCATATTCAGGATGCCAAAGAACAGGAACGGCTGCGCATCGCGCGCGAAGTGCACGATGAAATCGGCAGTTTGCTTACCGCGATCAAGATGGATTTATCATGGATGGTGCAACGGCTGCCAGCGGACAATCAACCTCTCACCAATAAAGTAAAAACCATAGAAGAGCTGGTGAACAGAGCGATTACTTCCGCGAGTAATCTTGCACACAGTTTGAGGCCGGGGTTTCTCGATTGCTTCGGCATTATCGCGGCGATTGAAATTGAAGCGCAGGAATTCAGCAAGCGCAGTGGCATTTCTTGCACTGTCATCAAATCGCAAGAGAGTATCGAATTGCCTGAAGTGCATTCCATTACACTGTTTCGTATTTGCCAAGAAACTTTGAACAACATCCTGAAGCACGCACATGCCAAACATGTTCAAATCGAGATCGTCAAAGGGACAGACCATCTTGAACTGATTATTTCAGATGACGGTGTGGGGTTTAGCGAGGTTGCCCGCAATAAGCCGCGCTCGTTCGGGTTACGCGGTGTCCATGAGCGTGTCGCGCATCTCGGCGGCACGGTTAAAATAGCCAGCACATTAGGCAAAGGGACGCAAATTGCTGTTTTCGTTCCTCTCATGGAAGAAACGCCCCAGCAGGCGCTTTTTGGCGATACGTCGATATGATCAACATTCTCGTAGTGGATGATCACGCACTGATCCGCAAGGGTTTGAAGATGTTGCTTGAGGAGGGGCCTGACTTTCACATTGCCGGCGAGGCGGAAACAGGCTTGCAAGCCATCAACATGGTGCGCGAACAGCACTTCGACTTGGTATTGCTGGATATCTCTTTATCGGACAAGCACGGCATAGACGTACTCAAGCAGATCAAGTCGGAACAGCCTGATGTCAAAATTATCGTGCTGAGCATGTATCCCGAAGAGCAATACGGTGTGCGCGCACTAAAAGCGGGTGCGATGGGTTACATCAATAAGCAAAGCGCTCCTGAAAAACTGGTCGGTGCAATTCAACAAGTCATCAGCGGCAAAAAATATATCAGCGCGCCTCTGGCTGAACAATTGCTTAGCAACCTGATCGGCGAATCGCAAGATATGATGCACCAGAACTTGTCCAACCGCGAATACCAGACGCTTTGCCTGATGGCTTCCGGCAAATCACTGACCGAGATTTCTGAAATAATGGTGCTTAGCCCCAAGACAGTAAGCGTCTACCGCGCCCGTATGCTCGAAAAAATGAACTTCAAAAATAACGCCGAGGCAGTCCACTACGCTATTGCGCATGATCTGGTAGACACCAAAAAATAAGTGGTACTTTGCAACCACTCAGGTCGAAGCGATACACTTAGAATATCCACAAGCACAGCCTCACCCCCTTGCTGGAGAGGGGAGAATACGGCTGTACCTGAGAGCATGATTTAAAAGTACTGTGCGTCCGAATTGCGGCGTTGCACAGTGCCCGGAATCCTCATGTACTCAAGTACATTTCGGCTCCTGCGCTCCATGCGCCTTGCACTTCGGCAGCTCGCTACGCTTTTAAAACACGTCCTGAGTAGTTACGCGATAAAATTTATCGAGCAACACAGTGTCACGACGGCGTTTGGATTTATAAAGGCTCCCTTCTTTATTGAGATGCCCTGAAGTAAAATTACCTCAGTGTGGCAGACTAACCCGCGCTATGACGGTTTCTCGCGGCGTTGCCATGCATGATGCTGCAACGTCACTAACGTAGTGTGATATCTTCCGAGCCAACTGACCGTTAAAACTTTCCCCATGTTATGAGCCTGCTTGCCCTGATTGCCGCGCTGCTGCTAGAACAGCTCCACCCGCTCTCCTCGCGTAAATATCTGTATGGCTGGTTGTCCGGCTACGTCAATTTCTTTCAACAATATTTCAATGCGGGGCAGCACAAACATGGCAAGATTGCTTGGTTGCTGGCGGTGCTGCCGCTGCTGTTTGGCGTGATGGCATTATCCTGGCTGTTGTATCGCGCGCATCCGATTTTTTCTTGGGCGTTCAATGTGCTGGCGCTGTATCTCACAATGGGCTTCCGCCAGTTCAGCCATTACTTTACCGACATTCATCATGCGTTGCGCGACGGCAATCTGGATGGGGCTCGCGTGCTGCTGTCCAAGTGGAGGGGTGTTCCTTCGCATGAATTAAATGCCGAAGAGGTGGCGCGCGTCACCATTGAGGAAGCACTGATCGCTTCGCAACGCAACGTTTTTGGTGTAATTGTATGGTTTGTGTTATTCGACGTGATCGGGCTGGGCGGTGCGGCAGGTGCGTTGTTGTACCGCCTCGGGCAATTTTTGCGCAAGCGTTGGTGTGGTGAGGACGACACTGTGCCGCTCGGCCTCCGTGCCTTGCCCGGCTCCATCCATCGTCCACCAACAATGTATCGCAGGCGTGACGAAGACGAGATCGATCTGGGCAGATTTGGCGGTTTCGCACAACAAGCATTCTACATATTGGAGTGGTTTCCGGTTCGCATGACGGCACTGACCTTCGCCATTGTTGGCGATTTTGAGAACACCGTGTATTGTTGGCGCACCCAGGCGGCAGGCTGGCCGGATAGTGAAGCAGGAATACTGTTAGCCAGCGGCGCGGGAGCATTGGGTGTGCGTTTGGGCATGCCAATACCGCAAGGTGGCTTGCCGCTCGATAGGGCGGAACTGGGCGTGGGCGATGATGCCGATGCCGACTTCATGCAAAGCACTATCGGGCTGGTTTGGCGCTCGGTGGTGTTCTGGCTGATTTTGTTGCTGTTGATGACGCTATCTAGCTTATTGGGTTAACGAAAATGGTGTGTCGATTTTTTGCTGATGAGGATTGTCGCCCCAGACTCTTGATAAAAATAGGCCGGGGGATGAGCGGTTCGCTATGCTTACTCCCATATTACCGAGGGCAAGAATTAACCTAAAAGCGGCAATTTATCTACGAAAAACGCGCAATAAAACAACAGATTGCATTGACTTGGCGATTCACCCATTGGTTGGATGAAGCCACTATCGCGGAGAAGTACCCCCCATCAATTTGATTCAAAGCCATAATTCTCCTCGGCCCCGCAAGGGATTTTTTGCAAACTACCATGAGGAGGATGTTTATGAAACACGAGTTCCCACAGCCATTTGCGCAGCCTTACGAGAGCCTGCTCAAGCGTCTGAAGCTGCGCGGCATGCAACCCAAGACGATTGAAGAGTACAGCCTCGGCGTGCGCCGGGGCGCCGCGCATTTTGACTACCGCTTCGATGACTTGAACAAAAACCAGTTGACCGATTATTTCGCGCTGATACTGGATCAGTTGTCGTGGAGCACACTCAAGCAAATCTTGTATGGG
>CAIZNF010000093.1 GCA_903934275.1 uncultured Nitrosomonadales bacterium | reverse complement strand
TAAGCTTGAGTATTTGGCTGAACATGCTGCATGATGCTTTCACGTTGGGTCTCCTTCGGTCTGGGTAGGTGGGTTTGGCGATCCACCTATACACTACACCTTGGGATGACTCAACGTCATGATCTGTTTTGGACGGGAGTGAGATCCCCTTAAGAAAACCTTTATGTCAGCGCAAAGTTACTCTTCGCAGGAATCGATGTTGGTGCCGAAGAGTTGATTCTGCTCATCCGCAAAAACGGCATCTCAAGCCAAGCGCAAAAATTCACCAATAAGCGGTACTCAGTCTGCGTATTACTCGCGCCAACCACTGCTGGCATTCATACTGGGATGTACTCGCCACTTGAATAGTGTTCGCCACTTTCGACTGTACCCCAAATGGGTAAGGGGTTGCTTTTTTCCGTAATATCAGTATATTCTAATATAGTAAAACTATAAGCGGGGTGGCACAGTGAAAAAACTTGGGATTGTCGGTCTGTTGCTGATGGGTGCGGCGACAGTTCATGCCGCCGGACAGCTTGCCTCGACATCGGTGCAGTATCGCGAGGTGGCGCAAACTTACAGTGCTGACGGCTTGGTGGAGGCGACGCGCCAGTCTACCGTGTCCGCGCAAATCGGCGGGCGTGTTAAAGAAATCAATTTCGATGTGGGTGACCGCGTCAACAAGGGGCAAATAATTTTGCGCATCGATGAGCGCGAAGCGGTGCAGGCTTTGGCTGGCAGCCGGGCGCAGGTGTCGCAGGCGCAGGCCAGCATGCAGAACGCCAGGGCGGCTTACGAGCGCGCCCGGCAATTGTTTGCGCAAAAATTTATCAGCCAAGCTGCGCTTGACAAGGCGCAGGCCGACTACAAAGTGGCGTTGGCGCAAGCCGCAGCCAGCGAGGCAGGAGCGGGGCAGGCTAGTCTTGCGCACGGTTATACGGCGGTGATTGCGCCATACAGCGGGCTAGTTGCGGCGCGGCTGGTTGAAGTCGGCGAAATGGTTGTGCCCGGCAAGCCGCTGATGACAGGTTTCGATCCTGCCGAAATGCGCGTGGTGGTGAGTGTGCCGCAAGATAAACTGGTGAACATCGGCGCGCACATGCTCTCCTATCCTAATCCTTCTCCGGGGAAAAAAGGTGTAGCCGCCCCCTCCGGGGTTGGATTGGTGGGAGGACCGGAAGCAATGGTGGAAGTGCCTTCGCTGAAGCGCTGGATCAAGCCTGCATCGGCAACCGTTCAACCGGTTGCCGATGCGCGTACTCACAGCACACAAGTGCGCGTGTATCTGCCAAAAAATGAGGATGGAGTCTATCCGGGCATGTTTGTGCGCGTGCATTTTGTAGTGGGCAAGGCCAATAAATTGGTGATTCCCGCGAGCGCAGTATTACGCCGTAGCGAAGTGGTTGCCGTATATGTGGTGGACGAAAAGGACGTGGTGAAGCTACGCCAAGTACGGCTTGGCGAGGCAACACCTGACGGCGCGGTAGAGGTGCTGGCGGGTTTGAATCCGGGTGAGCAGGTGGCGCTGGAGCCGATTAAAGCAGGCATGGTGCGACAGGCAAAATGATGGCATCTGAATTTGTGGGGACTGCCTGATGGGCATTTCTGGGCGTATCGCCAAATATTTTCTGCACTCGCAGATGACACCATTGCTGGCGCTGGTTGCCGTGCTGCTGGGGTTATTTGCTGTGCTGGTGACACCGCGCGAAGAAGAACCGCAGATCAGCGTCACCATGGCGAACGTGCTGATTGCCTATCCGGGTGCTTCCGCGCAGGATGTGGCGAATACCGTGGCTACGCCCGCCGAGCAGGTGCTATCGCAAATCGCCGGAGTAGATCATGTGTATTCGGTGGCGCAGCCGGGCATGGCGGTTATTACCGTGCAATTCAAGGTCGGCGAGGAGCACATCGCTTCGCTGGTGAAGCTCTATGATGTGGTGCATTCTCACGCCGATTGGCTGTCGCCCACTTTGGGGGTAGCGCAACCCATCATCAAGGCCAAGGGTATCGACGATGTGCCGATTGTGGCGCTGACGCTGTGGCGCGAACAGGCTGCGGGGGGCGGCATGGAATTGACCCAGGTGGCGCACGCTATCGAGGCCGAATTGAAGCGCGTGCCGGGAACCAGGGAGGTTTCGACTTTAGGGGCGACACAACGCATGGTGCGTGTATTGCTCAACCCGGAAAGCCTGAACGCCTACCAGCTCACCATGCAGGATATACGCGCGGCTTTGCAATCCGCCAATGTTTCGCAGAACTCCGGGAGCCTCGTGCAGGGCAATCGCGAAGTGCTGGTGCAAACCGGCAACTTCTTGAGCGATGCCAACGAAGTGAGGCAGCTGGTGGTTGGTGTGTCCGGTGGTGTGCCTGGAGGTGTATTTGGCGGCGGTGCTACCAACGCCAAACCGATATTTCTGCGCGATGTAGCCGAGGTGCTGGATGGGGCGGATCAACCGTCCAGCTACGTGTGGCTGGGGACCGGCCCGGCGGCGGACAAACAAATTAAAGTCAGGGGCGAATTTACAGCGGTCACTGTGGCAATCACCAAAAAACCGGGCGCGAACGCAGTGGAGATTGCCGATAAATTGTTGGCGCGCGTGGAGGAGCTCAAGGGCAGCGTGATTCCCGCTGATGTGCATGTCAGCACCACGCGCAACTATGGTGAGACCGCCAACGACAAGGCGATGAAGCTGATGCAAAAATTGTTGTTCGCCACACTCGCCGTGGTCGCGCTGGTGTGGTTTGCTATGGGGCGGCGCGAGGCATTAGTGGTTGGCATTGCGGTACTGCTGACGCTGGCGGCGACGTTGTTCGCTTCGTGGGCATGGGGTTTCACGCTGAATCGCGTGTCGCTGTTCGCGCTGATTTTTTCCATCGGAATATTGGTCGATGATGCGATCGTTGTCGTGGAGAATA
Organism: uncultured Nitrosomonadales bacterium; assembly: GCA_903934275.1. Classification (GTDB taxonomy): domain Bacteria; phylum Pseudomonadota; class Gammaproteobacteria; order Burkholderiales; family Gallionellaceae; genus Gallionella. The sequence continues at coordinate 1,639 of CAIZNF010000093.1, read as the reverse complement.
TCCATAGGCGGCGCGCCTTGGCGCCGCACCAATCCCTGGTGGAAATTATCCCGGAGGCGGTTGATGAAGTGGGCAGCCCGACCATTCTGGCAACTTTTACGGTGATTGCCGCGCTGTTACCGATGGCGTTCGTCAGCGGCCTGATGGGGCCGTACATGAGCCCGATCCCGATCAATGCCAGCATGGGTATGCTGATTTCGTTGGCAGTGGCGTTCGTCATCACGCCGTGGCTGGTGTTGCGCTTTGCCGGGCCGCATCATGTCACCCCCACCCCTGAACGCAACACGGCAACCAGCCGTTTTTTCCACAAGCGATTAAGCCCGTTCCTGAACGGCGTGCAGGGTAAGTCTGCGCGGCGCAAGCTATGGCTGGTTATTTTCGTTGGTTTGTTGCTGGCGGTATCGCTGGGAGCGATGAAGCTGGTGGTTTTGAAAATGCTGCCGTTCGACAACAAGTCGGAATTTCAGGTGATGGTGGATATGCCGGGCGGAACGCCTCTGGAGCAGACCAGTGCGGTGTTGCATGAGATCGGCGGCTATCTGGCGACTGTGCCGGAAGTCACCGATTATGAGGCTTACGCGGGCACTGCATCGCCGATCAACTTCAATGGTCTGGTGCGCCAATACTATTTGCGCAGTGCCGCCGAGCAGGGTGATATCCAAGTCAACTTGCGCGGCAAGCATCAACGCAGCCGTAGCAGCCATGAAATCGCCACTGCGGTTCTGGAACCGATAGGAAAAATTGCCAGAACATGGGGCGCGAAGGTGAAGGTCGTCGAAGTGCCGCCCGGCCCGCCGGTTATGTCGCCGATTGTGGCGGAAATTTACGGGCCTGATTATGACGGCGCGCGCAAGGTGGCCGGCAAAGTGCGCGAACAATTCGCCAAGACCGAAGGTATTGTGGGCATCGACGATACCGTGACCGAATCTGCTCCAAAATTGTTGTTGCGGATATTACAAAGCAAAGCCGCGCTGCTCGGTGTCGCGCCGCGCGATATCACGGAGGCTATTGGCGTGGCGTTGGGCGGGCAGGATGTCGCGTCGTTGCACGATGCCAATGTGAAATACGCGCCACCGTTGCACATCGGCTTGCCGGCAGAGCGGCGCAGCCGCATCGATGAGGTGCTCAAGCTCAAGGTGCGCGCGCGCGACGGGGTTGCCAGAGAAGGCGTGTTGGTTCCGCTTTCTGAAGTGGTGCAGGTAGTCCAGACACAACGTGATTATCCGATCTATCACAAAGATTTGCTGCCGGTAGTGTATGTGTTCGGCGATATGGCGGGCAAGCTGGATAGTCCGCTGTATGGCATGTTCGGGATCAATGGCAATGTTGGCGGCATGGCGCTTGAGCAGGGTGGTAATCTGAAGAGCTATTACTTCAAGCCGCCCAGCGACCCGTACGCAGGTTATGCGTTGAAATGGGACGGTGAATGGCAGGTGACTTTCGAGACCTTTCGCGACATGGGTATCGCTTACGGTGTGGGTCTGATCTTGATTTACCTGCTGGTGGTGGCGCAGTTCAAGTCGTATCTCGTGCCTCTAGTCATCATGGCACCGATCCCGCTCACCATCATCGGTGTGATGCCGGGGCACGCGTTGCTCGGCGCGCAGTACACCGCGACTTCGATGATCGGCATGATCGC
>CAIZNF010000092.1 GCA_903934275.1 uncultured Nitrosomonadales bacterium | reverse complement strand
CAAATCAACGGACTTTTTTGCCCAGCAGTTGCCAGCGCTCCTCATGGAATTAAACTCCCTGAATTGGTCTGCGCTGGAGGTAGAGAAAGTGCTGGCCTACGTCGATTTTTTCAGCGGTGCCAACGCGCGTGGCTATCACCGGGTGGTGCAAAATTCCCTGGTGCGCCGAGACTATCTGCTGTTTATGACCTCCTGCGTGTATTGTTCTTTAGCTGATCGTTTTGTGGAAGCAGCCACGCTGCTTGATATGTTTCAGCCGCATGAAGATCCCTCGACCGACTGGGCAGAGTACCTTGCTTACGCTGGCTTCATCAATTTCGCAGCAGGTAGATCTGCTGATCTTTCGTTAGCGTATTTCGATCAAGCGCTAGAGGCGGAATATTTTTCACCTTCGCTTGCTGTTAATGCATACGCAATTTATTTTGAAGCGGGTCGGCTTGCAGAATGCGAAAAGCTAAAAGCGCTGATTCAAAGAAATTGCCCAAATGATTCAGAGGCAATTTGTGCACTAGCGAGTGTGGAGTTGGCGCGTAGCTACTACGCCGAAGGATTTCGACTCATGGAGGCGCGCTATCGACTGCCAGACTTGGCGCGCTTTATCAACATCAGCCTGCTTCAGAAGCCACGCTGGGACCGACAAAACCTGAGTGCGAAGCGCCTTTTGGTACACGGCGAGCAGGGCTTGGGTGACATGATCATGATGGCTCGGTATTTGCCTCTACTAAGCGAGCAAGGCTTGGAGCTGGTGATTGACGGAAGAGCAGAAGCCTGCTCTCTGATGACTCACAATTTTCCCTATTGCAAATTCATTGTAGGAAACATTCAAAGCCCAATCGACGAGCCTTTCGACTGCTGGACAGGAGTCATGAGCCTGCCGTATTACTTCAACACGACTGCCTTCAATGCGCCGGCCGTGGGGGGATACCTCACTGCGCCCGTGGAACAAGCGGCTTATTGGGGGCAACGCGTTCTTGGTTTAGCTAGCGACGTCAATTTACGCGTGGGGTTGACTTGGTCGGGCAACCCCGGTCACCGAGCGGACAAACGACGCTCTATGCCGTTTGAATTGATGTGCTCGTTGGTGCAAAAACACCCAGGCATTCGCTTCTTCTCGCTGCAAACCCATGTGCCAGCGGGGCATCCGGTCAATGTGGTCGACATAGCTGATGAGTTGTTGACCATGGCGGATACCGCTGCGGTTATGGGAGAAATGGATCTGGTGATCAGCGTAGACACGTCGGCAATTCACCTCGCCGGCGCTTTGGGTCGGCCGGCCTGGCTGCTGCTGCCTCACCGTTATGAATGGCGCTGGGGTCTGGAAGGCGAAGCCAACGCGTGGTACAACAGTGTACGGGTGTTCCGGCAAGGGCGGCCCGGAGCATGGTCAGAACTGTTGGCAAAGGTTGATGCAGAGCTCCAACTGCTCAGTAAAAGTAGGACGGGAACTTAAGCAATGCGACGGTTTATCAATTGGATGCGAAACCCCTCCCATGTTTCAGCTGAAAAGCAAACCCTTCCTGCGGTTGAATGGATTGCTTTAGAAAAAGCCATACTGGCACACGATTTCGCGACTGTTTCTCCAGCCCTGCGAGCCTGGTGCCGACTACCTGAGAGCTCGCTCACCGCACTGCAAGAATTGGCCAACCGCGCGGAGTACAACAGCGTTGAAGCT
>CAIZNF010000091.1 GCA_903934275.1 uncultured Nitrosomonadales bacterium | reverse complement strand
GGCTATCAACGTACAAGTTATCGACCATTCGGCGCGCATCGCCATGTCCGGCCGTTTTGATTTTCAAGTACATCGCGATTTCAGGGATGCTTATACGCCGGTGCTCGACAATGCGGCAGTGCGCGAAATAGAGATCGAAATGAGTAAGGTGGATTACCTGGACAGCTCCGCGCTGGGCATGTTGATGCTGCTGAATGAACGCGCCAAGGCGGCCAACAAACCGGTTTCGCTGCTCAATACTTCCGGCGTGGTATCCCAAGTGCTGGAAGTCGCCAATTTCAGCAGGATTTTCAACATCAAAAACAAGGCTTGATTCGAGCGGGAAACGCGTTGAAAAAAGCTGTTGGGTTACGCCCGTCGGTGGCGGGCCTGTAACGGCTAACCCAGATGAAAAATAGTTTCACACTTTTGGTCTGGCAGCCTGTCCGGCTTGAAATTATCCTTTTTGCAGCTTTCTCTCCGCATGCTGCAACGCCTCCGGTAACCCGAGCAGCACCAGCACATCCCCCGCCTGCAATAACATTTCCTCGCTCGGTCTTGCACCGCGCACACCATGACGGCGCACCGCGTTGACTTCGATGCTCAGCGCATCCAGACCAATCTCGCGCAGCCTTTTGCCGACTGCCGCAGAGTCTTTTTTTAGCAACACGCTCAGGAAGCGTGATTGCAATTTTTCGCTGACCTCCCCCGCCTCGCTTTGGGCAGTGCGGAAATAGCCGCTAAAAACTGCATAGCGACGTGCGCGGCTTTCCTGAACACGGCGGATCACGCGGCTAAGTGGTATGCCTGCCATCAGCATCGCTTGCGAGGCGAGCATCACGCTGCCTTCCAATACCTCGGCGACCACTTCCGCCGCGCCGGCTTCTTTTAAAGCCTCCACATGGGTGTCGTCGTTGGTGCGCACCACTACCGGTAAATCGGGGCGCAGCTCTTTGACATGGCGCAGGATCGCCAGCGAGGAATGTTTGTCCTTGTAGGAAATCACCAGCACTTTGGCGCGCATCAGGCCAGCCGCCATCAGCACTTCGCGCTTGGCGGCGTTGCCGTACACCACTTTTTTCTTCGCCTCCAAAGCCGCACTCACGCGCCGCGAATCCAGATCCAGTGCAATGAAGGGCAAGTTTTCGTCTTCCAGAAATTTCGCCAGCGTGCCGCCGCTGCGGCCATAGCCGCAAATGATGACATGCCCGCTGCTTCCCATGCTCTGGACGGCAATCTGGTGAATCTGCATGGCGCGGTCGGTCCATTCGGCGGCGGAGAGTCGCCGCGCAATGGCTTCGCCGTGCTGTATCAGAAAGGGCGCTGCCAGCATGGAAAGCAGCATTGCCGCCAGCGTGATCTGCATGGTCGAATCATTGAGCAAGTGCGCGCCATCAGCCAGCGTCAGCAGCACGAAGCCGAATTCTCCGGCCTGCGCCAGGCCGATCGCACTGCGTAACGCCACACCCCAATCTCCCTCCAGTGCGCGCGCCAGCAATGCCACGATCAAGGCCTTGAACAGGATCAGCGCCAGCAATGCCAGCATTATCCAGCCGATATCCGCCACAACGAGACCCAGATTGAGTTTCATGCCGATAGTGACAAAGAACAGGCCGAGCAGCACGTCTCGGAACGGTTTGATGTCTTCCTCCACCTGATAGCGGTATTCGGTTTCCGAAATCAGCATGCCCGCGACAAACGCCCCCAGCGCCAGCGACAAGCCAGCCAGCTCGGTGAAATAAGCCAGCCCCAGCGTGATGAGCAGCACGTTGAGCATGAATAGCTCGGAAGATTTTTGCCGCGCCACGACATGAAACCATGACCGCATGATGCGCTGCCCGAATACCAGCAACACCAGTAAGACCGCCGCCGCCTTGAGCGTCGCATAACCGAGCGTGGCATATAGATCATCTGGATTCGAAGCCAGTGCGGGAATAATGATCAGCAGCGGTACGACGGCGAGATCCTGAAACAGCAGCACACCCATCATCTGCTGGCCGAAAGGCAGGTTCAGTTCGGCGCGTTCGACCAGCAGCTTGCTGACAATTGCGGTGGAAGACATCGCCAGCACGCCGCCCAATGCGAGGCCTGCCCGCCAATCCAGCCCAAACAGTGCCGCGACAGCCATAACCAGTAGCATGGTCGCGGCTACCTGCGCGCCGCCCAAGCCGAATACCGTGTGTTTCATCGCCATCAGGCGCGGCAGGCTGAATTCCAAGCCGATGCTGAACATCAGGAACACCACGCCAAACTCGGCAAGATGCCGGGTTCCCGCCGAATCGGGTATCCACGCCAGAGCATGCGGGCCGATCAGGATACCGACCGCAAGATAGCCCAGCATTGCCGGCAAATGCAGGATGCGGCACAGCACCACCACCATCACTGCGGTAGCAAGCAGAATGAGAACGAGAGAGAGTGAACTTACCATCTGATCGAGTGAGTTATTGATTTCCCCGCGATAATGCCGCACTACTGCGCGATATGCAAAATTTCCGACAAGCAGGCGCGACGGAACGGTAGGAAGCTTCTATACATAGCGACAGAAATCGTAGTGCGTTCCAGCAAAGCAATTACCGTTCGCGGTGAGCTTGTCGAACCGCTAGTCCCGCGCCAATACTGGCCTTCGACAAGCTCAGTCCGAACGGATTATTTGTAACTGTTTTAACGGAGCGATCTACTAGTTGTTTCATCCTAAAAACGGCAATTCATCCACGAAAAACACGAAAGGCACGAAATAAAACAATAGGTTACAATGGGTATCCCCTTCACGCCCCTTGCGATGTTTTTCCCATAAAAAAGGAAGAATGATCCCGGCGGCACGTTTGACGAAAAGAGCGGATGGTTTCGTAGCAAGGCTGGATGCCGCTCACAGACTCACGGGAAAATTAGACCAACGCGCGGTCAATTCATCATAGTGCAAAATTCGTGGAATGTAACTGGTAGGGGCGTGAAAGGGATACCCATTTAAGTTACATTGACTTGGCGATTCACCCATTGGGTATTCATCAGTAGATTTATGTCGCTATGTATAACCCCCCCAGCTTTTTACATCGACTCCAGCATTTTTTGCAACCGCTTTACAGACACGATCACAGGGGTCTTCAACTCCTGCGCGAACAGCGATACACGCAGCTCCTGCAGCAGCCAGGAGAATTCATTTATGCGCGGATCGATTTTGCCCTGCTGCGCCTGGCGCAACTTCTGCCATGCCTGTGACAGTGGCTGCATCTGCACCATGCACTGCACGTCCCGCGCCGGATTGCCGCGCAATTTTTCGATGCGCAGGCTGATCGCATTGAGGTAGCGCGGCACATGCTGCAGGCGCTCGTAAGGTGTTTCGGCGATGAAGCGTTTGTGCAGCAGCCATTCAAGTTGCGCGCGCACATCCTGATTGGCTTGGTTATGCGCCTTAAGTTGCGGCAGGCTTTTCTGTACCGTATGGTATTCGCCGAGGATGTTGCCGGCCAGCCGTGCGATCTCCTGCGCAACCAGCAGCAGGCGGTTTTTCGCTTCTTTGCCGCGCGCGGTAAATTCGGCTTCGCTGGTTGGCAACGGATCGTTCAGGCAGCAACGTTCAAAAGCCATCGCCAGTATCTGCTGCTGCAATTCTTGCTGCGTGCCGCTAAACGGGGAATTGGGTGTCATGAACAGCATGCCCAGTTTCTGCGCATCGGGCAGGTTTTTATCCAGATATTTCACTTGCTCTTTCAGCAGCAGCATGAACAGGCGGCGCAACCCGCCGCGATGCGCGGTTTGCGCGGCCTCGCGCGTGTCGAAGGCGCGCAGCAGCACCGTGTCGCCATCTTCCACCAGCGCGTTGAACAGCGTGACATTCTGCCCGGCCCGCTGCACCTCGCGTGTCTCGGCGAACGCACCGAAACTCCATGAGGTGTAACACTCCCCCTCCCCAACCCCTCCCCCGGAGGGAGAGGGGCTGACCTCAAGCACATTTCCAGCAAGTCCCCTCTCCCTCCGGGGGAGAGTTGGGTAGGGGGTGGGTGCCCATTCACCGTGCAACTGTGCAAAATTTCGCGACATGCCGAGTTGCCTGCCATGCTCATCCACTACACGAAAATTCATCAGCAGATGTTGCGGCAACTGCTCCAGGCGAAATGCATCAGGCGGCACGTCGAGCTGTTTCTGTTCGCGGATATAGCGTGTCAATGCTTGCAATAACGATACATTTGAGAAAGGAACATCACGGCAAAATACCGCTGCAAATTCCGGCACAGGAACCATGTGACGACGCAAGCGTTGCGGCAACGTCTTGATAAGTTGCACCACCTTTTCCGCCAGAATACCCGGCACCAGCCATTCGCCGCGCGCAGCACTCACCTGGTTGATGAGCGCCAGGGGCACGGTGAGTGTGATGCCATCGTCGTTCTTGCCCGGTGAAAAGTTGTAGCTCAGCGCAAAAGTTACGTTGTCGATTTTCAACTGCGGTGGAAACTGGTCGGTCGTAATGCCCGCCGCCTCATGGCGCATCAGGTCGTCGCGTTGAAGATAGAGCAGTCTGGGCCGGTCGCGCTCAGCTTCCTTGCGCCAATGCTCGAATGCCGCGCCGTTGTGGATATGAGCGGGCACGCGACTGTCGTAAAACGCAAAAATCAGCTCGTCATCCACCAGCACATCCGGGCGGCGCGCCTTATGTTCTAAAGCTTCGATGTCGGCAATCAGTTTCTGGTTGTGCGCAAAAAACGGTGCCTGGGTATTAAACTCTCCACCGACCAGTGCCTGACGTATAAGTACCTCACGCGACTCGGCGACGTTCATCGGCCCGTAATGCACGCGCTTCTTGGCGTTCAGCAGCAAACCGTGCAAAGTACTGCGTTCGAATGCGCTGACTTGCGCGGCTTTCTTCTCCCAGTGAGGATCGTAATAATGCCGCTTGATCAGATGCGCACCGACCTCCTCCAGCCATTCCGGTTCGATGCGCGCCACGCAGCGCGCGTACAAGCGATGCGTCTCGACCAGCTCGCCCGCCATCACCCACTTGCTGCCTTTTTTTGCCAGCACGGAATTGGGGGCGATGAAGAACTTGATGCCGCGCGCACCGAGGTATTCATTGCTTTCCACGCTTTTTATGCCAATGTTGCCAAGCAAGCCACACAGCAGGGCCTTGTGGATTTGTTCGTAGGTGGCGGGTTGTTCGTTGCCGCGCATCCCCATCTCCGCAACCTGCGCGTGCAGTTGCTGATG
>CAIZNF010000090.1 GCA_903934275.1 uncultured Nitrosomonadales bacterium | reverse complement strand
CCCAGACAAGCTGGATGACCAGAATGTGAGGCGCGTACAACGACAATGCAGGAACGAGCGTTGATTCAGCTCGCGTAGGTCAGCTTAGGCCGCAGGCTGTAACCCGACATCATGGCATTCTGCAACCGTCGGGTTACGCTGCGCTAACCCAACCTACCTTTCCCTTGCATCGCCCCCCGCTTTCGACGAAGATATGCATCACATTTGCAATGCACGAGGTCATCCATGAAAACCGCCACCATGCCCGCCCTGCGCGTACAACCTGAGTTGAGGCAAGCCGCCGAAGAAATTTTGCGTCCGGGCGAGACGCTTTCAGCATTCGTCGAAGATTCGTTGCGGCGCAATGTGGAGTTTCGCCGGACGCAGCAGGAATTCATCGCGCGCGGATTGGCCTCGCGTGATGCGGCTAAAGAGAGCGGGGAATATGTCTCGGCCAAAAAGGTGCTAAGTAAACTCAGTGCCAAATTAAAGAAGGCAAGTAACAAACAACTCGCAAAATGAGTTATCGCATCCGCTTCACTCTGGAAGCCGAAGATGATTTGTTGCGCTTGTTTGATTTTCTGCTGGAGCAGGACATCGCCGTAGCTGCACGCGCTGAAACCGCCATTTACAAAGCCATCGAGCTTCTCGAAATTTTCCCCTTTTCCTGCCGCAAAGCGGATGATGAGGGGCGCAACTCTTTTTTGCGGGAGTTGCTGATCCCTTTCGGCTCGGCGGGTTATGTCGTTCTGTTCGAGATCGAAAGCAATAAGACCGTGACGATCACAGCGGTGCGTCATCAACGCGAAGACGACTACCATTAGCCAAACTATTATTTACTTCCAGATTTAAAATACCTTCAATCACAGGATACACCATGAGCGCTTTGCCAAAATGCCCGAAATGCGATTCGGTCTTCACTTATGAAGACGGAGACAATTATGTTTGCCCCGAGTGCGGATACGAGTGGCCCAAGGACGCGCCCGCCGATGGCGGCGAGCAGCGGCGCGTGTATAAGGATGCCTTTGGCAATGTGCTGGTTGACGGCGACTCGGTTACGGTGCTCAAGGACTTGAAGGTGAAGGGCTCGTCTTCGGTGGTCAAGGTGGGAACCAAGGTAAAGAACATTCGTCTGATTGACGGCGACCATGACATCGACTGCAAGATCGACGGCATCGGCGCGATGCAGTTGAAAACCGAATTTGTGAAAAAAGCTTGATGGAGTTTTGATATGGGCGGTTGGGGTTGTCCACACGAAGTTGATGGCAAATGCCAAAAAGTAAATAACTTGCCCTGCGATCCGGCAATGAAAGGGTGCGTGCTGTTCGGCCGCTTCGTCTGGGGAGACCAGAGCAAAAATCGCCCTGCCGGGGGATGGGGCGGCGACAAACCGGAGCCGCCACCGGAAGCTAACGATAGCCGTCCTGAGCCATCAGAGACAGATTGATATTGGACTAAAGTCCAATACAAATTGAACTTTAGTCCAATAGAAATTGCCGCAGCTTGCGGCATACACTTAGTCCCACAGAATTATCGGCTAGGTGGCTGTTGTGAAACCAAAGAATATATGTTCGTTTTGCCTCCCGGCAGTGACAGGTGTAAAGGGAGGGAATGCGCCATTTTTTTTGCGCTCGGTTGCACACAAGACAAGTGCTTGTACAAAGTTGATATGGGCGTGCGCCACACTGCTGTTTGCATTGTGCCCGCTGGCAGGCCATGCAGAAGAGGCTGATCTGGATGCAGAGCCTCCCCAAGTGCGCGCGCTGCTGGATGAAGCCACGACGCTTGAACTTTCTCCAGGTAATCCTGATAAGATACAGCGTGCTGCTATGCTGTACTGCAAGGCATCCAAGCTCGGCAGCATCGAAGCTCAGTACCGTTTGGGCATGCTCTATTTTTCCGGCAGAGGAGTACAAAAGAGCCTTTCTTTTGCGTCCGCCCTGTTTTCACAGGCTGCACAACGTGGGCACTATCAAGCGGCGGACATGCTGGAAACTGTTAAGCTTCGTACCTTCAAATTACCGCCCTGTGTGGCTTAACTGCCGCCTTGTATAGGGAGCTTCTATAAATTCAAAATCCTAAGCGAGACAAGGCGCGAGTAAAAAATTGCGATGACGCATATATCTGATATGTTAGGAGTAATTTTTTATGAGCAACGCAGTATCGGGACGGAGTTTGGATTTATAGAGGTTCCCTATAGTCTGGGGGCTTAATAACACGTAGCACCTGATAAATTTCCATCGATCTGAATCACTCTAGAGGTTTTCCCAAATGATGTTTTCATTGATTTAGCGCCATTACCTGCCAATCCCCTCCATGAGTGATACCCAAATCGAGCAGTTGCGAGGGGAGGTCAAGTTGCCATTGGGGCGCATCTTGATCGACAAGGGCGTGATCAGTGAAGACCAGTTGCGCATCGCACTGCAAGAGCAAAGCAAGTCTCATCAACCACTGGGCCGTTTACTGGTCCGTTTGGGTTTCCTGACCGAAGCCACTATTCGCGACGTGATGTCGGAAAATCTCGGTCAAGAGAGCATAGACCTTGCTACCGTCATCATCGAACCCGCCGCGCTGGCACTCATCCCCAAAGAAGTTGCTCGTCGCTATCAATTGTTGCCATTGTCGGTTGATCAGCCCGGCTGCACACTAACATTGGCGGTTGCCGACCCCGACAACATCATCGCGCTGGATCAGGTGCGCGCCCTGCTCAGGGATGAATATCGCTTGATTACCCAGCTCGCCAGCGAATCAGATATTTTGCGCGGCATCGACCAGCACTACGGTTTCGAGCTTTCCATCGACGGCATCCTGCATGAAATCGAGCCGGGCGAGATGGAATATCAGTCGCTGCAATCCGGTGTAAATGAATTCAGTCAGCCGGTGGTGCGCTTGATCGACGCGTTGCTTACCGAGGCGGTGCAACATGGCGCGTCGGATATTCATTTTGAACCGGAGAGCAGTTTCTTACGCATTCGCTATCGCATTGACGGCGTGCTGCGCCAGGTGCGCAGCCTGCACAAAAGTTTTTGGCCGTCGATGGTGGTGCGCTTGAAAGTGATGGGGAATATGAACATCGCAGAAACGCGCGCGCCGCAGGACGGGCGTGTTTCCTTGCGCCTGTCAGGTCGCCCGATTGATTTCCGTATGGCTTCGCATCCCACCACACATGGTGAAAATCTGGTGCTGCGCATTCTGGATCGGCAAAAAGGCATCGTGCCGCTCGATCAGCTTGGCCTGGACGATGACATGCTCAGCATGCTCAAAACGGTCATCGCCAAACCGGAGGGTATCGTGCTGGTCACAGGTCCGACCGGCAGCGGAAAAACCACCACACTGTATTCCGTGCTGAATCACGTCAACACCGAGTCGGTCAACATCATGACACTGGAAGACCCGGTGGAGTATCCGATGGCCATGATCCGTCAGACTTCGATCAACGAGGCGGCCAAGCTGGATTTCGTTAACGGCATCCGTTCAATGATGCGCCAGGATCCGGACATTATTCTGGTCGGAGAAATCCGCGACCATCCGACCGCAGAAATGGCGTTCCGCGCCGCGATGACCGGCCATCAGGTATATTCTACTCTGCACACCAACTCGGCCATCGGCGCGATTCCGCGCTTGCTCGACATCGGTATTCTGCCGGATGTCATGGCCGGCAACATCATCGGCATCGTGGCGCAACGGCTGGTGCGTGTATTGTGCAAAGAGTGCAAAACATCCTACTCACCGGATGCGTCGGAGCGCAAACTGCTGGGCATTGCCGCCACCAGAGATATTGCGCTGCATCGCGCCACCGGCTGCGATGCCTGCCATCATCAAGGTTTCAAGGGGCGGCTCGCCATCATGGAGTTACTCAACATGGATCACGATCTGGATGATCTGGTCGCGCAACGCGCCAGTACCCGGCAAATCCGTGAAGCAGCACTTGCCAATGGGTTCCGCACGCTTGCTGCAGATGGCGTGCGGCGCATTTTGCAAGGAGTCACGTCTGTGGCGGAAGTCAGTCGCGTGGTGAATCTGACGGACGTGTTACGCGCATCATGATAATAGATCACTATGCACATTTCCCCATCTATGAACCTCAGATTAATAACGTGAAACT
>CAIZNF010000089.1 GCA_903934275.1 uncultured Nitrosomonadales bacterium | reverse complement strand
CTGAAGCCGTCGCAAAAGACGAAAGACCCTTGATTATAGGTATTGTCGGGCCAGAAACTGGTGAAGAAGCGAGCTACGGAATAAGTGTAGTGGAAGGTGCTTTGGCTGCGGCCAAACGATTCAATGCACAAGGTGGAATAGGTGGCAAAGAAATCAAAGTACTCCACTTTGATGATAGAAGCGATATAGGCACAACCACGCAAATTGTGAAGGATCTTATCAACCAGAGAGCCATCGCAATATTAGCAGCACCTACAGGCTCATCTACCTTTGCACCTATTCATTTGATGAATGAGTCCAAAACCATATTCGTCTCGATAGGATCAAGGAGGCAACTCAAAGCAAGCGGTTCATATGTGTTTCGTGCAGCCGTTCCCGATGAAACGGCAACGGAAGATTTAATAAAATATGCGGTTACAGAGCTGGGATATGTTAATTACGTATTGGTTACAGCTGCCGATAATGAATTTTCCCTGGAATTAAGTTCGCTGTTCAAGAAGGCGCTTGATAAACACCACGGGGTGATAAAAATAGTGGCTGACACCTACGATTCCTATACTGGAGGCCACAACATGAAGGCAGTTGTCGAAGCGATAAAGAAAAATCGTGATACTCTGCATGGAGTGATATTTACGGGTGGGGTCAATGAAGCTGTTGTACTTGCCCAAGAGATGAAAAAAGCTGGGCTAACCCTCCCTATCATCGGTGGCGAAGATCTTTTTTCAGAAGAATATTTGAAGGGCGGTGATGCCGTAAATGAAACCCTCATGTATACAACTTTTTCTGCCGATAACAAGTCAGCCAAAATGGATGAGTTTCTAAAAGATTATGGGAAAGCCAAACCCGACCGGTTTGCTGCATTGTCCTATGACACTTTCATGCTGATTGCCGAAGCAATCAAGGGCGCGGGCTCAACTGATACCTCGCTTGTAAGGGAGGCTCTGATCAATCGGAAAGATTGTATTGGAGTGACAGGGAAAATAAGTTTTACTCCAGAAAATATGCCAATAAAACACCCTTTTATCTGCAGAGTAACAAAAGGTGTGACCGGGGAAAGAGGTTTTGTATTAAAACAGTAAAGTTAAAGGGCCTCTCCATCAATTCGAAATCCTAAGCGATAAGATTTATTGGGCAACGCAGTATCGCGACGGGGTCTGGATTTATGGAGGTTCCTTAAAGTTGATCGCTTCTTTGTGACTGTCCGCAAACCCTGCATCCGCGATAGAAGCAGAAGTTATTTAGCTTTTATTTCCACTTGTGGTGGAGAGTTTTGCAAGAAGTTTAATTGTCATGCTAGAATGCAAAAAATAACAAATTGTTTATGCATATGAGATTTATTAATCTGAGGACTACAAATTCAGAGTTCGCCCAAATGCAAGAAACAGGAAAAAATTCCAGCGCCGCATAACCATTACATTTATCAAGTATTTTTTCGGGCGACAGCTCGCATTTGCGTGTTCGCCACGTACCCGTAATGCAGCATTGCGGAGCAGGATGGATTGTATGTTTGTTTGATGGATTAGATTGGCAGGGGCAATTATCATAAACAAGTTATGGTTGTATAAAGAAATCAAGCAAGACACCAAACAATAATAACGATTCACAGCAGTTTGTTTTTTTAAATCCACAGAAATAAAAATAGAAAGGAGCGCAATATGAGACTGCTCGCAGTCACGGTTTCCCTTGGGGCGGCTTTGTTGGTTATGACGGCAGCGCCCAGCTACGCGGCAGGTGGAGATGCCATTTTTAAGAAAAGTTGCACCAGTTGCCATTACACGGATGGCCCTGCAAAGGAGAAGACGATAGCAGACCAACTGGCGAAGAAAGGGCCAGAGTTGTGGTATGCCGGCAGCAAGTTTCAGAAGGCTTGGCTTACGGCATGGTTGCAAAGCCCCAAGCCGATTCGCCCACTGAAATATAACTCTATCACTGACAACAATAAGGGCGATCACCCCAAATTGCCAGCGGGAGATGCTGCTGCGGTTGCGGACTTCTTGATGGGTTTGACTTCGTCAGAAGTGAAGGCAGGCATAATTAAAGCTGGTTCTACTCCACAGGCCAAGCAAATATTCATTAAAAAAATGCCCTGTACCGGATGCCACGAGTATTCAACGGGAGGCGAGGTGCATGGTGGGAAAAGTGGGCCTAGCTTGGTTGGGGCTGGCAAGAGGCTGAATCCTGATTGGGTTTATGCCTATCTGGCAAATATCAAAGTATTCAAGCCGATTCGGGACATGCCCGATTTTGCCAGCGTGCTTAACCCGAAAGAACTGGAGAACGTAGCGGCGTATGTGGCTACTTTCGAGTAATTACGAACAAACGGAGGGATGAACTCATGTCGAGATTTGTAATAATAACCACCATGACACTTGGCTTGGTCTTGGGTGTAGCAGGGGCGGCACAGGCTGAAGACACAAAACAAGTGTTTGATTTTTATTGTGCCCAGTGCCACGGGGTCAAGGGGGATGGTAAAGGTATTAATGTAGGCAAGGATTTTGCCACTGACCCGCGTAATTTCACCAACGCCGCAGATATGGAAAAGCGTTCCGATGATGATATCAGGGGCGTAATCAAGGACGGCGGCCCATCCATCAGTAAATCACCGTTGATGCCACCTTGGGGTTCAACCCTGTCTGCGGCACAAGTGAATGACCTGCTGGCATACATCCGGAAGATGTGCAATTGCAAAGCTAAATAGGATCGCGGCCTGGATGAGATATTTTAGTAAAGAGCATTTGGCCGATGGTGTTATTTTTTCCGGTATGCTGGTAAATGTTATCTTCATTTGCTTGGTTCTGTATCACTTTGTTTTTTAATCGGTAAAAAGAACTCGCAAAGAGGGGTCCGCCCCCCTTTGCGGGGGATTCGTTACCTGTAACAGGCAATAAACCGCTGAAAAGAGGGTTGAGACATGAGTACTGATGAATGCAAAGCCGGTGAATGCGGAGGAACAAAATACCCTTGGGCAGGGCCGACCTTTTTTACGGCGGTGCTGATTGGCGTAATTGTTTTTTTTATATGGTTTTTAAGGGCGTAACGATATGAAAGCTTATCTTTTGCCGTTTGTTGGTGCGTTTATTGTCTTTGCCCTCGTATTTTTTGCCTTGGATTTCTCCATGATGAAACTTCAGGGATTGACGCTGGTATATCACCATTAAGGATTTGTCCCCCCATCGCTTGAGGATTGCGTCACTCTTAAGGTACGCAGATGCGTTCATAAACAGGAGTAGATCTTGCTAATACGGAATTTAAGAATAATCGGCGGGGCATTTTTAGTGGCTGTTTTTGCCATGTCTGTCCTGCCCGGTTTTATGCCTGTCGCGAACGCATCCGAGGCGGCAATATCAGCACCAGCCTCCGCAGCGGCTCCGGCAACACCAGCCCTTGCTGCAGCTCTAACTGCACCCGCTGCGAAAATAGCCGCAGTTCCAGATGCAAAGGCGGTAACTTATCCACCGGCACCAAAATTAACTGCATCGGACTACCCCACTATTTCGGGTGTGAATCCCCGTGTGGCAGTGTGGCTTGTGGCGCAATTGCATCTCTGGTTCGGAGCATTTGTAGTGGCAGTTCCCATGTTCGTGTTTATCATCGAAGCTATTGGCATGGCGACCCGGGATGAGCGCTACGACAACATGGCCTACGAATTTATCAAAGTCACCATCACGGCCTATTCGCTTACCGCACTTCTGGGCGGCTTGCTGTCCTTTAGCCTGGTTCTGTTTTATCCGGACGTATTCAGGTATATGTCCACAATCTTTAAAGAGAGCATGTTTGCGTACGCGCTGCTGTTCTTTGCCGAGAGCGCGGTCTTGTACATCTATTATTATGGTTGGCACTGGCTTCAGGGTGGAAATAAAAAATGGGTACATCTGACCCTTGGGTTGCTGCTCAATGCGGTCGGTTGCCTGCTGATGTTCCTGGCCAATGCTTGGACAACCTTTATGATGAGTCCTGCTGCCGTGGATGCTGCCGGTGTATTCAATGGAGATACTTGGGCTGCGATTCATAATTTCCTGTGGAACCCACTCAACATACACCGGGTGGTTGCCAATGTGGCATACGGCGGCTCAATTGTTGGTGCCTATGCTGCATTCAAGTTCCTCAACGCCAAGAACAAGGAAGAGCGCGCCCATTATGACTGGGTGGGGTATAACGCCAATTTCATTGCCATTGCAGCACTGTTACCCTTGCCTTTCGCCGGTTATTATCTCACCGCCGAGTTGTATGCCTATAGCCAGCAGATGGGCATTACTCTGATGGGTGGGGTGTTCGCATGGATATTCATCATCCAGGCGGTGCTGATCGGAGCCTTGTTCCTGTCGGCCAACTATTATCTTTGGTGTGGCATGGGGCGCAGTGAAGGTGCCTATCGCTACAACCCCAGAATAAAATACATCGCCATTGTCTTGGTAGCCGCCTTTCTGGTGTGGTTTACACCGCATACCTTGGTGCTTACCAACTCCGAACTCAAGGGGCTCGGCGGACCCTATCACAAGTACTTGGGGGTGTTTGGCATCATGCCGGCAAAAAACACTGCGGTTAACTTTTTGCTCGTGTTTACCTTCATGAGCTTTATGTTCTACCGGCGTGCCAATAAAATTGCCACCGTGTCTTGGGCTGCAACAGGTAATGCGATACAAATTGCTCTGTTTACCGTGGGTCTCATCAATATCGTGATATTGGGTGTCTATTACGGCTATTTCACCAATACGGTATATAAAGTGGCGGCCTCCATACCCCAAGTTTTGACCACACTGATAATTATTATTGCCAGCACGGTAATAGATTCGTTCATGTACAAGGGCGCTAAAGATGTGGCCCCGTTGCATTGGGGGCGCATGTCCAATCGATCCCAGTATGCACTGTTCTTGCTGGCCGTGTCCTTCACGTGGCTGATGGGGTTGATGGGATACGTCCGCTCCGGTATACGGCAGCATTGGCATGTGTCCAACATTTTCCGTGATAGCTCTCCCGATGCTTATACTCCGGGTTTGGGTTATGCTGCCAACGTCATAACGATTGGGACGATTATATTCATGGCTATGGTCATCTTTGTTTTCTGGTTAAGCACAATCAGTGGACGACATGCTGTTGCCAAAGGATATTGGAAGGAGCAGGCATGATCAACTTTCTCAAGGTTTCTTTCTTTAGCCTGTTGATGGTCGGCGCATTTTGGGGATTTTCCAATTTTGGGATACCGCAGATAAAACCCGAAGCACCACCTGTTGAGGAGAAGCTGGACCTCGGTGCCATGACCATGGATCAATTCATCGCATTGGGTGGCAAGATTTATAACGGGAAAGGGACTTGCACCCTGTGCCACAACAGCATGGGCCGGGCACCGATGCTGGACAAGATTGGCTCCGTGTCGGCTGAACGTTTGAAAGATCCCCGTTACAAAGGCACTTCAAAAACTATCGAGGAGTACCTGCAGGAATCATTGGTGAAGCCGTCGGCCTTTGTGGTTTCAGGATTCGGCAAAGCAGGAACCAATGATACCGAAAGCCCTATGCCCGATGTCACAAGTGGGGGGATCGGACTGTCCGAGGCTGAGCTCGCGGCCGTCATCGCCTACCTTCAGGATTCGGGTGGTGCCGAAGTGACGGTCACTATCCCTGCAATGCCCGCAGCAGGTGCCGAAGCGCCCAAAGCGGAGGAATCCGCTCCGCTGAAGACAGCCGAAGAGGTCATCAGCAAATATACCTGTGGTGCCTGCCATATAGTGGCGGGACAGACTGGAGCACTAGGACCGACCTTGGCCAAAATTGGTGCAACGAAGAACAAGGAGTATTTGCGGCAGGCGATACTTGATCCCGATGCGGTGATCGCCAAGGGATTTACGGCTGGCATGATGCCCAAAACTTACGGTGAGCAATTGAAAGCGAAGGAGCTTGAAATGCTGGTTAATTACTTGGCAGGATTGAAATGACCATGACACAGAAAAGACGCATTCCCCGCTTGCTGCAGCTCGCCCTTATAGTTCTTGGGGTTTATTTCAGCTTCATTCTGGTATTTGATGTGATACTGGGTCAGCTGATCCCCAAAAGCCTGCTCACCATGTATATGGTTTTTGTGGTGTCCGGGGTGCTTATGGTGTTCACCTTCACCGAGGAGGGGGCTCAGGAGTTGGTGAACCCCATCAAAGCGTTGGTCGAAGATCCGTCCAAAAAAATGGTACGCAATGTAGTATTTGTCATTGTGCCGCTGTTGGCTGGTTACTATACCTACACAAGCATGATGCCCAGTTTTGAGGCACCGATGGAACTCCGCACCATCCACCCGGCACCGCCATCCAAGTTCAAGGCATTTGGCAAGAGCTATAACCTCACAACGCTGGAGAATCCCTACCGTAAATATCAGAAGGAAGATCCGGCCAAGTTTCTTGAATTAGTCAAGGCGGGCGGAGATGTTTACATCAAGAATTGCCAATATTGCCACGGTGATAAATTAGATGGCAACGGCCCTTACGCGTCGGGGCTGAATCCAACTCCTCTCAATTTCCAAGATGTGGGCACCATTGCGCAATTGCAGGAATCCTTTCTGTTTTGGCGCATCTCCACCGGTGGCCCTGGCCTGCCGGCCGAGGCTGCTCCATGGATTTCATCCATGCCTGTCTGGCAAAATTTCCTGACAGAAGATGAAATATGGAAAGTAATCCTGTTCCTGT
>CAIZNF010000088.1 GCA_903934275.1 uncultured Nitrosomonadales bacterium | reverse complement strand
CCACGTTCGGCTCTCGGATAATCTGAGAGTTTACTCTGCGAATATAAGAGCCTGCGCCGAAAGCAAACAGCAAAACTTCATTTCGCTATTTGCTTCTCGCGAATTTCATCGAGGGTTTTGCAGTCGATACACAAAGTGGCAGTCGGTCTTGCTTCCAGGCGGTTCAAGCCGATCTCGATGCCGCAGCTATCGCAGTAGCCGTAATCGTTAGCGTTAATCTTGGCAAGCATTTCATCAATTCTTTTGATGAGCTTGCCTTCGCGGTCACGGTTGCGCAATTCCAAGCTTACGTCCGACTCTTGCGTGGCGCGGTCATTCGGGTCGGCAAATATGGTAGCTTCGTCCTGCATGGTATGCACGGTGCGGTCTATATCTTCGCCCAGACCGGCCTTGATATTGTTCAATATCTCGCGGAAATGATCGAGTTGTTTGGGATTCATGTAGGCTTCACCCTTCTTGACTTTATAGGGGGCGACGGGTTTTTGTAGCTGTACCGGCATTGCATTTCTCCAACAGGATAAAATAAAGTCCGCCTTAATACCAGAAAGCGCCTGTACATGCAAATAAATAAGTGACCTTTGTCGAGGTTTCTAACTAATTGGCGGCGAGCAGCAGGAACAGGCTCGGGCGTTTATTCAGTTGCGGCATGGGTTGTAGTTTCCACTGGGTGATAGAGCATGTTCGGATTGATTCACCGGGCAACGTGAGGTCGGTGGCGACGCATAGCAGTGTTTGCGGGCGGCAGTGGGCGAGCAGGGCTCGGAACATCTTTTCGTTGCGGTACGGCGTTTCGATAAACAGCTGGGTTTGCTTGCGCATTGCCGATTCAGCTTCCAGCGCCGCAATCGCCTTATTTCTTTCCGTTTCTTCGATGGGCAGATAGCCGTGGAAGGCGAAGCATTGTCCATTCAATCCAGAAGCCATTAATGCCAGCAAAATGGAGGAGGGGCCTACTAGCGGCACGACCCTGATGCCGTTGCGGTGCGCCAGATTGACCAAGTCTGCGCCGGGATCGGCGATACCGGGACAGCCCGCTTCGGAAATGATGCCTGCGTCATGACCGGCCAATAGCGGGGCGAGCAGTTCCGCTAAATCTTCAGGCGCGGTATGTTCGTTGAGCGTGGCGAAATGCAACGACTGGATCGGCTGTTCGGGTTTGAGCGCAGCAAGGAATTGCCGCGCGGACTTGGGTTGCTCCACCACGAAATGGCTTAACTTGCGAGCGATGTCGATGACGTGCTGTGGCAACACCCGCCCGGCGGGCGTGTCGCCCAGCGTACAGGGAATCAGGTAGAGTGTGCCTGAGGTATTGGTCATGGTGTGTCATCCCTTATTACATTTCAAAAGCAAAATCATTTGTAGGTCGGGTTGTGCCCGACAGCTATATCTGGCGGGTAGAACCTGCCCTTCGATATTGCGCTGTCGATCAAAAAATGAAATTAAAACAGCCGCACGTTTTCGCGGTGCAGCATTTTGATCAGTAGAATCAGCGGCAGGCCGATCAGCGCATTTGGGTCATCGCCGGTCATCTTGCTTATCAACGCGATACCCAACCCTTCTGATTTTGCGCTGCCGGCGCAGTGATAGGGTTGTTCTTTGAGCAAATAGCCTTCGATTTCCGCATCACTGAGATCGCGTAACGTGACAAAATTCTCCGCCACCTCGGCTTGCATATTGCCGGTCTTGCTGTTCAGTAGCGCCAGTGCAGTATAGAAGCAGGTGGTCTTGCCGCGCATGGCACGCAGTTGCTTGACTGCATTGTCGTGGGTGAGCGGTTTGCCGAGTTGCCGGCCTTCCTGCAGCGCGACCTGATCGGAACCTATAACCAGAGCGTCGGGGTATTTGGACGCTACAGCAAGGGCCTTCTGTTGCGCGAGGCGCAATGAGGTGGCCCGCGCGGATTCGTCCGGCAGGGCAGTTTCATCCACATCTGGTGCTGCGGTCTCAAACGGGAGGAGCAGCCGTTTGAGGAGTTCGCTACGGTAGACGGAGGTGGAGGCCAAAACAAGTAACTGGGAGTTCAATACCATTCCTTATGGGAACCTCTATAAATCCAAACTCCGTCACGATACTGCGTTGCTCATAAAAAATTACTCTTAACATATCAGACATATGCGTCGTCGCAATTTTTTATTCGCGCCTTGTCTCGTTTAGGATTTTGAATTTATAGAGTCCCCCTTATGTTTTTTGACAGATAGCGGTGAAAAATATATCATGCGCGCCTCATGGATGCACGGCCTTTTATAGATAGCCTGGATTTTGCTGGGAATGGCCGGCAAATAAGTGGCGAAATACCGGTTGCCGGGTTGCCGCGTTTGTTGGATGCGCTGGAAGACTCCCAAGGAATCCTGCAATACACAGTACGCGGCGGCGCAGATAAGCAAGGCAATCCTCTGCTGGATGTCAGCATAACCGGAAGTTGCCGGTTGCGCTGTCAGCGCTGCTTGAGCGCTATGGAGCATACGGTGCGGCTCGATACGCGGCTGTTGTTGCGCGATCAGGCAAACCTGGATGCGCTGGACGGCGATGTTGCAGGCGGTGAGGAGGAAGCGTTTGATAGCATTCTGGCGGAGGTGCATCTGGATGTGCTGTGCCTGCTGGAAGAAGAAATTTTGTTAAGTCTGCCATTTGCGCCCAAGCATGAGTTTGGCGCTTGTCAGGCGGCAGATGGCGGAAATATGCAGAAGGAAGAAAAAAACCCTTTTGCGGTTTTGGTAAAATTGAAACGTAATTAATTAGTTTTTCGAGGAGTATCAGCATGGCAGTTCAGCAGAATAAAAAATCCCCATCCAAGCGCGGCATGCATCGCGCCCATGATTTTTTGACCAACCCGGCAACAGCTATTGAGCCGACTACCGGTGAAATGCATTTGCGCCACCACATCAGCCCGACCGGTTTTTACCGTGGCAAAAAAGTAGTCAAGATCAAAGGCGAATAGGCCTTCAAATAGCACGGCCGATCATCAAGATCGGCTGCACTTTCTTTTCTATTAGCCTTGCCAAGGATCGCTTAGTGGATGTCACATTAGCCATAGATGCGATGGGCGGCGACCACGGCACGACGGTCACCATTCCTGCCGCGGTTGAGTATCTGAAGCAGTTCACAAACGATACCATCATTCTGGTTGGTGTTCCCGATGCCATTGAAACCGAGCTGCGCGCCTTGGGTGTGCAGCCCGGTGTGCATTTGCGCATCCATTCTGCCAGCGAAGTGGTGGGTATGGATGAGCAGCCACAATCCGCGTTGCGTGGCAAAAAAGATTCTTCGATGCGTGTCAGCATCAATCTGGTTAAGAGCGGCGAGGCGTTGGCCTGTGTCAGTGCGGGAAATACCGGCGCGCTGATGGCGACGGCACGCTACGTGCTGAAAACCATTCCGGGTATCGACCGCCCTGCGATTGCTTCATATCTGCCGACCAAAAAAGGCAAGATATGCATGCTTGACCTGGGAGCCAACACCGATTGCAACGCCGAGCATCTATTGCAATTTGCATTGTTGGGTTCCACACTGGTCACCGCGCTGGAGCGTAAACCCAACCCTAGCATCGGCCTGTTGAACATCGGCAGCGAAGACATCAAGGGAAACGAGGTGGTCAAGCAGGCCGCCGAACTGCTGCGCGCCAGTGACTTAAATTTTTACGGCAACGTCGAAGGCACCGATATTTTCAAAGGAACTACAGATGTGGTGGTATGCGATGGCTTCGTCGGCAATGTCGCGCTCAAAACCACTGAAGGGTTGGCGCAGATGCTGGGCGGTTTTTTGCATGAAGAATTTGGCCGTAATGCATTCACCAAGCTGGCTGCGCTGGTAGCGATGCCGGTGCTCAAGGCTTTCAAGCGCAGGGTGGATCATCGCCGCTACAATGGCGCAAGCTTTCTTGGTTTGAAGGGTATTGTGGTGAAGAGTCACGGCTCGGCGGATGTTCTGGCTTTCCGCTGTGCCATCGAACGCGCCGCCGAAGAAGCGCGCGGTGGTATGTTGCAGCACATCAGTGAGCATATCGAGAAGTGGCATCACCAGCGCCAAAGCACAGAGCGAGGAGCCGTCTGATGCATTCCCCGATATATTCAAGAATAATTGGCACCGGCAGCTATCTGCCCGCCAAGGTGCTGACCAATTTCGATTTGGAAAAAACTGTCGAAACCTCTCACGATTGGATCGTATCGCGCAGCGGTATCCATGAGCGGCATATCGCGGCGGATGGTGAACTGACCAGCGATCTTGCATTGCAAGCCAGCCTGCGAGCTATTGAAGCGGCTGGTATCGGCGCGGACGAAATTGATCTGGTCATCGTCGCGACCACTTCGCCGGATCAAATTTTCCCCAGCACCGCCTGTATTCTGCAAGATAAACTTGGTATTAAAAATCGCGGTGCGGCATTCGACATGCAGGCAGTGTGCGGCGGCTTTGTCTATGCCATGAATACCGCAGATTTATACATACGCGGCGGCCAAGCAAGAACCGCGCTGGTGGTTGGTGCGGAAGTGATGTCGCGCTTTCTCAATTGGAGCGATCGCACCACTTGCGTGCTGTTCGGCGATGGTGCGGGCGCAGT
>CAIZNF010000087.1 GCA_903934275.1 uncultured Nitrosomonadales bacterium | reverse complement strand
CTCGTGAAGCAGCGGGATAGCGAAGTTGAGCAATTACGCAGTGCCCTTGTGGTCGTTGAACATGAATCTGAAATCCTGCGACACGAATCTGAGGCTCTTCAAGGCGAAACAGATATCCTTCGACGCGAATCTGAGACCCTTCGGACAGATATACTGAACATCGTTGACCAACTTGAGCAAGCAACGGCCAGCCATGCTAGGGCGATGCAGCGGATCAATGAACTTGAAAGCAGCACCTCCTGGCGAGTGACCGCTCCCCTTCGATCTCTTAGTCACTTTGGAAAGAAATTAAATTACCGCGGATACCGCTTGGTTTTTTTAATGAAACACGCTGCTACCCGAATTCCATTAGCGTGGAAAATCCTACTATCGGATGGGTTCGGTGCGCTTTGGCGAAGGGTCGAGACAAAATTGGGGGCACGCCAGTTTGCTCCCACTGAAAATCTCTCCGCGACACTGGCTCCAATTGGAAAACTGCAACTGAATACTTGCGCAACGAACACGCTGCCGCGTGTATCGATTGTGATACCGGTCTATGGGCACGATGAGCATACGTTCAATTGCCTTTCCAGCCTTGCTGCGCATACAGCGCTGGATGATGTAGAAATTATCGTGGTGGATGATGCATCGCCAAACCCCACTGCCGAGATGCTTAGTGGTGTCCGCGGTGCACTCTTTCTCAGGGCAAATCAAAATGGTGGCTTCATCGAGAGCTGTCGAATAGGGGCTGAAAATGCCCGTGGTGAATTTTTGATTCTTCTAAACAACGATGTTCAAGCGACCTCCGGCTGGCTCGATAGTCTGCTGGATGTCTTCCGGCTTCGCTCGGATGCCGGACTCGTCGGTGCTCGCCTGGTTTATCCCAACGGGCGTCTGCAGGAGGCCGGTGGAATTGTTTGGCAAGATGGTTCCGCCTGGAACTGGGGGCGTGATGGTGATCCAGACCGGCCTGAATATCGATATCTACGTGCTGTCGATTATTGCTCAGGGGCATGTCTTGCCATGCGCATGACTGACTGGCGTTATCTGGGCGGATTTGATGCGGCTTATGCGCCAGCCTACTACGAGGATACGGATCTGGCATTTCGGGTTCGGCAGATCGGGAAAAAGGTCTATTACCAACCTAACTCCACGATTATTCATTTTGAGGGCATTAGCTCGGGTACTGACGAGTCGGCCGGAATCAAACGCCATCAAGTCATTAATCGCGCGAGTTTCCTCGCCCGATGGAAGCAGGTGTTGAGGTCGCATCGCTCCAACGGGCTAATGCCCCAACGTGAAGTCGACCGTGGTGCAAATGCAAGAGTTCTGGTGGTTGAGGCCTGTATGATCACCCCCGATCAGGATTCTGGTTCGGTGCGCATGCTTGCCATGCTGGAGCTACTGATCGAACTAGAGTGCAAGGTTAGTTTCATCGCCGCTAACCTTGAATACCGACAGCCTTATGTACATCAATTGCAGCAAGCCGGGGTAGAAGTTTGGCACCACCCTTTTGTCACCTCCGTTGCGCAATTACTGACCGAGCGGGGGAAAGAATACGACGCAATCATTTTCTG
The DNA here is from genome assembly GCA_903934275.1 of uncultured Nitrosomonadales bacterium. Lineage (GTDB taxonomy): Bacteria > Pseudomonadota > Gammaproteobacteria > Burkholderiales > Gallionellaceae > Gallionella. The sequence continues at coordinate 394 of CAIZNF010000087.1, read as the reverse complement.
CCGCCATTACATTGCGGCACGTTATCTGGAAGATTCTCGGCGTTGGGCGCCACAAGCGAAGATTGTCTTCGATACTGTTGATCTGCACTACCTTCGCGAGCAGCGTTTGGCGGAGCTGGAGGGATCAAGGACTTTGCTCGAAAGTGCCTTAACGACACGGGAGCAAGAGCTTGGGGTGATTGCACGATCGGACCTTACTTTGGTTGTCAGTCCGGTCGAACAAAACCTACTCGCCCAAGCGCTTCCCTCGGCAAGTGTCAACATTCTTTCAAACATTCATGAAACCCGCTCTCCAACGCAGAATTTTGCTGATCGGTCAGGACTGATATTTGTCGGCGGCTTCCAGCACCCGCCAAACATCGACGCGATGCTGTGGTTTGTTGGCGAAGTCTGG
>CAIZNF010000086.1 GCA_903934275.1 uncultured Nitrosomonadales bacterium | reverse complement strand
CGCTGCGAGTGCTTGATCGCCCCGGTTACCTGACTCAATCCTCGAAATAGAACGGGGCCATGGACAATATCCATAGCCCCGCCAAGATTTTTCCTAACCGGGAATCAAAGAACAACCAACCGCCCTGAAGTCCCCGTCGGGTTGAACTGCGCTACTCGCCGACCCGAGTTGGAAGAATATCCTTGCAACTCATTCATAAACCTAAACCGCCGCCAAGTAATCCAAAAAACGCAGGAAGACTAGTCGGCTGAATCCAATTAGTAGTTGAAAGAATGATTGCCATCGGCCTTCTTTGCCACCCCACCAGATGGGGAGCTACGGCCGGCGGTCTACCAAGTTTTGTATTTGACTTGCTGTAGCGACATTGTGGGTTGATACGCCCAGTGCCGCAGCATCTGCATCGCCGGTCACATCAGTGAAATTCGGAAGCGCTACCGCCACCAGAATACCGATGATTATGATGACAATGACCAGTTCGATAAGGGTAAAGCCAGACTGTTGGCCGGCCAGCTTGTTTGTAAGTTTGCGCATGAAAATCTCCTTGGAAAAAAATACATCGACAAGAACCAGCGGGCCGCAGCCCACATGTATCCCCTCCCATGCCTAAGTACGCGTCGAATGCTCGTCACATGGAACCAGGTGTATACACGTTGTCATTGTGTCACAGTAAGTCGAATCAGGGGAATTTCTATTCTTAACGCGGTAATTCCCCTTTGTCCTGCTTGGTCTTGCAGTGTTCAATACACCGAGTCGCGGTGGAGAGTTGTTGCTCTCATTTTTCTTTGATAGTCTGCACTGTGTGGCATAGTGCATTCAGTTTGTGGCGTATAGGCTCATCGGGCATCAAGATCGTTCAAAAAGAATAGTCGCATTTAAGTAAATGGTGTAAGTTGCCGTATTATGTCGTTGATGTAACATTCACAAATTGGAATTGCAGGGTTCTTGGAGAGTATTTCGCTGATGGCAAGCTGGATGCGCAAGGGTCGGGAGGCAGGGTGGACCGCAGTTGGTGCCGGTGCAGATGGTATCTATGGTGTCACTGTGCTTGCGCCCAAGGTTTCGGGTGGGCGGCCGCTGGTGTCCGGTTGCGGTTCTGTTGCCGGTGGGCGATTGGATGCCGAGTCGCTCGCCAAGCTCTCCAAGATCCTCGCGGTGCCCGGATGCCCTTGGACCGTAACCCTCGATCGCGACGCCTACAAGATATTGGTAGTCGCTGAACCGCCTGTCAAGGCGGATGAGCTTGATCAGAGTGTGCGCTGGGCGATCAGTACCATGATTGACTATCCGGTGGGCGATGCCGATGTGGCGTGGATGAAAATACCCACTCAGGTATCACAACCGAATCGCCCACCTCACTTATATGTGGTTAGCGCGCGCCACGACAACGTCGTGGAATGCATAAACGCTTTCAAGCAAGCCAAGCTTTCCTTGCAAGCTATTGATGTGCACGAAACCGCACAGCGGAATATTGCCGCTCTGGTGGAGCGCTCCGGTGAAGGGGTCGCCTTGCTTGCGATTGGCGAACTTGGTGTGCAATTTACCGTGACCTTCCAGGGCGAGCTTTATCTTGATCGCTATGTCAAGGAAGCCGTGTTTGGTCCGGACATCGACGATGCGGCGCGCGAACGCGCGCATGAGCGTGTCGTGCTTCAGGTGCAGCGTTCGTTGGATTTTGTGAACCGCACGCTGCCGTTTATTGATATTAGTCGCGTTGTGTTGGCGCCGATGCCACACAGCCCGGGGTTGCGCGGCTATCTCACCGAGAGCCTTCCCATCCCGGTTGAAGTTCTCGATCTGGCAGCGGTTTTTGATTTTTCCAAGGCCACTGAGCTGTCCAACCCAGAAAATCAGGCCGGCTATTTTGTCGCGCTGGGTGCGGCGCTACGCTTCATGAACAAAACATCATGAGCCAGCAGCTCAATCTGCTTCCACGAGGCAAGACCGGGTATAGTCCGGCCGCCGTGGCATTATTGATTTT
>CAIZNF010000085.1 GCA_903934275.1 uncultured Nitrosomonadales bacterium | reverse complement strand
GTAATCCAGACGCTTCAGTACACCATCGAACGATGCCGCTAAGCCGTCAAAGGTTTCACGCACTTAGGCGTCGCTAGCCCTAGGTGGCGCATTGGTATTCGTGTAAGCGGCATACATGTGTAATGCCATAGCATTTTCAGGGTCGAATTCCAGCCACTGTTTCAGTATATCGATACAGTTTCCGATTTCGCCCATGATATAGAAGGTACGGCTCAGTTTTCTATAAGCATCAGCATCAAACGGCTTGATCGCCAGGGACTGGTTATACATGCCCACCGCCGCCCGATAATCTTTTAACTTACGGTAAACGTTGCCGAGATTCTGGTAGTTATGAGCGTCATCCGGTTGAAAATCGATGGCTTTTAGCAAATATTCTATGGCTTCGTGATAAAGTTCTAATTCATTAAGAGCTACACCCAGATTGCCATAAGCAGTAGCAAAGCCTGGATTAATGGCTATCACTCGTCGGAAGCAGGGCTCAGCAAGTTCGGGATGACCTGTTTGCAGATAAATATTGCCTAAGTTATTTTCGGCATCGATGTAGTCCGGCACCCATTTCAAGGCTTTTTTTATCCACTCTGCGCCTTCCTCGGAAAAGCCTCGCTGATGTCTCAGCAAACCGAAGAAATGCAGAAGATCGGGATGTTCCGGCGCAAGTTCGAGCAATTTCCGATAAATATCTTCGGCATGTTCGTACTGATTGGCCTGATGCAAACGCATGGCCAGTTGCAGAGCTGCTTCCAGGCTGATCTGTTGCGATTCTTCTGGTAAATCAGGATTTTCTGTTATTTTGTTCATGATTTGATTCTGGTTGTGGTAAGTCATGTTGGGCAACTTCTTTTCGTTGCCCAACAATCAACCGTCAAAATTCCGATGGATTTCCACCAACGCCATTCATACACTGCAATGTGGAAATGGCGGGCACGAACAGCATGTGCCCGACCTATAGGGCTATCTGGCTAGGGCCAAATCTTCGCCGTCTTTGCACCCCAGTTGCCATAGAAGGACCATGCGCCTCCGGGGGCCTTGACGCCGAAAACCGCACCAAAACCGGCTCCGGCTCGTATGAGGTATTGGTCTGGGGTCACCACTTCGATCCGGCCTCCGCTCAGATCACCTTTCTCGATGAGCTTAGCTGCGAGGTTGCCATAGAATTGCTCGTAAATAAGTGATTGGTCTTTGGCAACCTCCCGTGCAATCTCGTCCCTGGCTGAACTGGTTGGCTTCGATCCAAGCTTTCTATTCCCTTCCATCACGGCAGCGTTGAGGCGGTCACAATCGAGGTTGGCGTGGGCGACCTGCGGTTGGGAGTCGGTTCCGCCAATGATGACACCACAGCCGTTGATGGTGTAGGTAAAGAAGTAGTCGTGATCCCGGCCCAACTGCCCCATGTGGATCTCGCCTTCGCCCCAAGGCAACCAATAGCAGTTTGGGCCATCCGCAGAGCTCTCGGAGACTTCGATCCTTTGTGTCGTGCCTTGCACCCCCCCGATCTTCGCTCTGGCACTCACCACGTCATTGATGAACACCGTGATGCTTTCTGCATACATCACATCCGAGTCCTTGGTAACGACCCGGCTATCCGCCGTGACTTTCGGAAGTATTGGAAGTTTCTCAAACTCCTTCATCTTATCAAGGTTACCCTTGTACCTCTCCAATAGCTTCTCACGGTTCTTG
>CAIZNF010000084.1 GCA_903934275.1 uncultured Nitrosomonadales bacterium | reverse complement strand
CCATTGACAACATATAGCTCTCTTTGATATATTCAACTTACTGACCGCTCGGTAAGTTGAATATATTTTAAGGAGATACAAATGACCGACAAAACTCGCAATCAGATATTAATAGTACTCTTCCTCGGTGTGCTGATGGGCGCACTGGATATTGCCATTGTAGCGCCTGCCCTACCCGCGATCCAATCCTTCTTCGGTGTGGGCGATCGCGTACTGGCATGGACATTCACAATCTACGTACTCTTCAACTTGATCAGCACACCGCTTATGGCAAAACTTTCGGACCTCTTTGGGCGCCGTTCCATATACGTGTTGGATGTAGCATTGTTTGCTCTGGGTTCTTTGATCGTGGCACTTTCGCCGCAAAAACTGTTCGCGGTTTTACTATTCGGACGCGCGCTGCAAGGATTCGGCGCAGGCGGAATTTTCCCCGTAGCCAGTGCAGTGATCGGCGATACATTCCCACCAGAAAAGCGCGGTGGTGCCCTAGGATTGATCGGTGCGGTCTTTGGACTCGCTTTTATCGTTGGTCCTATTCTTGGAGGAATCATCCTGACGATAACTGGCTGGGAATGGTTATTCATCATCAACCTGCCGATCGCGCTGATTGTGATCATCATGAGCTGGCGCTTACTGCCTGCCACTTCAATAAAATCCACCCGTCCCTTCGATTGGGCTGGGATGCTCGTTTTGAGCGTATTGCTTGCTTCCCTTGCCTATGGTCTCAACCAAATTGATGTGCAAAATTTCTTCAGCAGCCTGATTTCGCTAAATGTAGCGCCTTTCCTGTTGATGGGGGGCGCCCTGCTATTTGTTTTCCCGCGTATCGAAAAGAATGCGGATGATCCGATCCTGAATTTAAAGTTATTCAAAAGCCGTCAGACTGTGATTACCAGTGTATTATCCGCTGGTGCGGGTTTGGGCGAATCAGGCATGGTATTCATCCCCGCGCTTGCGGTCGCAGCCCTGCCGGGCGTGATCAACACCCATAACGCGAGTTATTTGCTGATGCCGGTCGTACTTGCGATGGCTGTCGGATCGCCTCTCGTGGGACGCTTATTGGATAAATTCGGCTCGAAAGTGATGGTATTCGCGGGTACATTCCTGCTTGCAGTTGGTATGCTGATGTTGAGCAACGGCAATTTGATCTCCGCTTTATGGGGTTTTATTGCCTCCGGTGCTGTCATTGGGTTGGGGCTCTCCTCCCTGCTCGGTGCGCCGATGCGTTACATCATGTTAAATGAAGCTTCCGTGAAAGATCGTACCTCCGCGCAAGGAATGATCTCACTTTCGACGAGCGTCGGTCAATTAACGAGTAGCGCATTGGTTGGCGCAGTGGCGGCATCCATGGGCGGTGGTGTAAAGGGATATGGAACTGCCTACATGGTGATTGGTGTGGTCGCAGGGCTCATGATCATTCTGACTTTGGGATTGAAAAACCGTCAACAAGAACTCGACACTGTCTCGCAGAATGCTAAGATAGCCTCTGCTTCTAACTGATCACAAAAGGAAATACCCTTCCTGACAAATAGTCGGAGAGGGTAAAATCAATTTATGACATCTTCCGAGATTGGATTACGCGATAAAATTTTGGTCACAGCGAGGAACCTATTCATCCAGCAGGGTTATCACGGGCTTGCAATGCGCCAGATTTCCGAATCGGTAGGTGTCTCTAAAGCCGCGCTGTATTACCATTTCAAAGACAAGGAGGAACTTTTCCTCGCCATCTTAAATATCTACCTGGATGAAATCGAAAGCGCCATTGATGGAATTCAATCCAAACCGATATCCAGCAGTGAACATATCCGATTGTTTGTGGAGTACATTCTGGGACAACCTGCCGACCAGCGCGCCGTGATGCGACTGGGAAGTCAGGAGATGGCACAGCTCAGCGCTTCATCTCAAAAAGTTTTTGGGAAAACCTATCGCGAAAAGTTTATTGGTAAACTGATCACGATTTTTCAGACCGGCGTTGCGCAAGGAGAGTTCCAACCGCTGAACGCCGAGGTTGCTACTTGGGCACTGTTGGGAATGATGTATCCATATTTTTATCCTGCGCATGCAAGCGGCAAACCTGTGTCTGCAAAGGTGATTGATGAGATCGTAACGATCTATTTGAAAGGGATCGAAATAAAAAAATAGAACCACAAGTGGTGATGAAACTAAAAACGCGACGGATAATACCAAAATACCCAACCGTTAAATGGACGGCGCAGCAGCTACGAGAATCGACAAT
>CAIZNF010000083.1 GCA_903934275.1 uncultured Nitrosomonadales bacterium | reverse complement strand
GGCCATGGCGCCAATCAAAAAACATTCAAATCGAGTTGCCATTATATTAAGGTCGGTTAGACAAAACTGGGTCAGTCGCAAAAGCGGGTCAGGGGTTGGCGCGTGGCCGGGTGTGCGGCAAATAAAGCCACGCCCGCCCTCGCGCGCCAGGATCATGCATGGGACGTCGTAGGGTCTCTGCGCCTTTTTGTTTGGGCGAAATCGGAGCACCCCTCGCCAAGTTGCAGAGACCGCAACACGTGGGGTGCATTTTTTTGCGTTAAAATCTAAGACCAAAATCGACTTTTCGGCTTACCCTTTGGCGACGCCCCATACAAAGCATGGTTTTTCTGGTAGGAAATATTGTCTTCTTTCGATTGGTAACGTTGCAGGGCGAGACGTTCACATCCTTGAGAGTTACGCTTGTAGCAAGCATCACGATGTCCAACATCGAGCATTCAAAGCAAGATTCAATGACAAGCGACAGATCTGGACGAAGCAACACAATCTGTTAGATACTGAGCCTCTATATCAGCGAAGGGCACCGCTGCATGACCTGCTGCTCACAGTAATACTGTTCGACAACGCCACTTTTCACATTACTCTTTTATCCCCATACATTTTCGGCCAACCTCAGCGGAAACTTTCAGGCCATTTCAAGGGTCGAGGAAGGCCACCTATGCGGTGCCGAATTCTTGGAAAATCTCATTGTTGACGTCTTTTCTTAAAGTTTTTCCGTAGGTCCGCAGAACCCTCCTCGCGCGCAAGAGAGCCAGCTCCCTCATCGCGGATGATGCGAAGCGACCCCCTGAGATGGGCTCACATCCATTCCGCCAAATGAAGAGGCCTGGGTCGAATGTTGGCAGCGGGTGAAGCGCGACTGTCCAGCCCCGGCGAAAAGCGCGCAGCCCGTCTCCGTGGCGATCATGCCGCCGCTTGCAATGAAGATGCTGTTGCGTGGCACTCCCCAATCTTCCTCCGCGTGCGAACGGTGCCCGTGACGCAGTCAGACTTCTGCTCCCACGCGCCTCGGCGAGTCTCGGCTGCACGACCCAATTCCCAGCGACGCCGACCCCACCAGACGGAGCCGTGCACTTGGAAGCAAAGGGTGGTTTCGATTTCGCGCTGCAGGGTCGCGCGCCGACTGCAATGAGCATCTGGCGGGGCTTCGGCACTTGTGCAGCATCAGTCTCTGCTGCCTCGCCGCCGCGGTTTGGTGGTGGCCCCCTGTGCACTCCACATCCCAGTCTGATGTGGTTTGACGTGGATTCATGCGCGAGCAAGGGCTGCGACAAAGCCTTCTTTGATTGGTGTGAGTTTTTATGGCGATTGGGTTTGTTCTGACCATATTCAGCACACTTCACACGTGCAGCCTCTCTCACATCCCTGCGCAGTTACTATCGTTCGATATCAACGATATTTCATTCGGATTCATGAGGTTTTCCGGTTCTTTTCATGATTTACGTGTCAGTAAGCTCATTAAAAATAATTAATGCACGACCCACATTTATGCGCGCGAGCACTTTTCTCAGCCAAGGCAAACCCCCCTCGCAGTAAAACCACCACAATAGATACATGGCAATAGATCAACCTGGCTTCAGGCGCGGCAGGCGCGGGGATGAAAAAGCCACCGAGATTCAATTCTCGCATTGCGAACCATACAGGGGCGGTCAGGAGAAAATTAACAATTTCCCTCATATGCGGCAGATCTTCATCCCGCTCGGAAAATTGAGATCGTGGACATGTCTTGGTTTGAATTGTGCGGCTTGCGATGCCGCCGTATCGGCGGGGGGACCGTGAGAGGGTGACCCGCTTTACCGAATATGCTAAAATTAGCAAAAAAACACCTCTGGCGCCAACCTTTGCTACATCAAAAGTATAGAATATCTATTCAAGCCCGCGCATCCTCTGGGAGGTGCAGGTGTCTAGTTTGAGAATCCGGCACGTTTGTTGCGCTCGCTTGCGGGGGAGCTGAGTGACACCCCCGCAAACAGACCTCGGTCGAAAACTGGTTAGGTGACCCAAATTAGCCTATTCGACCTTAACCGGACCTCTGGATGGAAGACCCGAAAAAAGACACTCACGACAGCTGGCTTATTGCTGCTCGCCAATACATCAACGAAAAAAGATATGTGTAATGCCGTATGTGTTGGAATGATGCTCACTCTTGCCTAGAAATGTAACGGATGAAGATGTTCGACAGCTTTTCGATATTACTTGGTACTCATTTGTCGGGGGTGGGTTTATCGGCGGCATGGTGGGCGTGC
>CAIZNF010000082.1 GCA_903934275.1 uncultured Nitrosomonadales bacterium | reverse complement strand
CGTCGGTTGGGCAAAGCGCAGCGTGTCCAACAAAGCTCTATTGTTAATGTAGGGCACGCTGCGCTTTGCCCAACCTACGCCCTACAAAATTATTCTCCGAAACCGGCATCATCCTGAAAAAACGTGCCGTCGAGCAGTTGCACCGTCACCGTGCCGCCTGCCGCCAATCCCGCGCTATCGCCCGGCACGACCGCCAAACCGTCTGCTCTCGCCATCGATAACAACATACCGCTGCCCTGCGCGCCGGTGGAAGTTGCCGCGTAGCCGCCCGGTTCCTTTGCCAGCAGCACGCGGATGAATTCGGTGCGTCCCGGTTGATGCTTCACGTTATGCGTCATCCGCGCCTCGACGGTGCGGCGATAAGTGCGCGCATGCCCCATCATGCGACGCAATGCCGGTGCGACAAATTGCTCGAAGCACACCATGCTTGAAACTGGGTTGCCGGGTAAACCGAAAATTATTTTTGCGCCGATTTTTCCGAACGCGACCGGATGCCCCGGCTTCATCGACACGCGCCAAAACAGCATCTGTACGCCCAATGCCTCGATGGTTGGCCGGACATAATCATGCACACCGACCGAGGTTCCGCCGGAAACCAGCAGCACGTCATATTCCAGCCCGCGCTTCAAATAGCGCGCCAGCTCCTCGGGGTCGTCGCGCGCGATGCCGAGCAGCACCGGTTCGATGCCAAGCGCCTGCACCTGCCCCATCAGCGCGTAGCTGTTGGAGTTGGGTATCTTGTTCGGATCGACGGGCTCGTCGAGACCTTCCAGTTCGTTGCCGGTGGACAGGATCGCCACGCGTGGCCGCCGGTACACCTGCACCTGCGCGCGTTTCACCGTCGCCAGCACGCCGATCACACCGGGCGTTATTGCGGTGCCGGGTGCCAGCACCACCTCACCGTTGCGCATGTTCTCGCCAAGACGGCGAATGTCGTTGCCCGGTTTGACCGGCTGATTAATTTGTACCTGATTATCCGGTTTTGCTTCAGTGTCCTCGACCCGGATCACCGCATCCGCACCCTGCGGCATCGGCGCGCCGGTCATAATGCGCGCGCACTGGCCTGGCACCAGCGTTTTGCTCGGCAGATCCCCTGCCTTGATGTCTTCGATGATTTCCAGTATTGCTGGAACACTGGCCAGATCCGCGCTGCGCAACGCATAGCCGTCCATCGCCGATATATCAAAGGGCGGCTGATCGCGGTTGGCGCGCACCTCCTCGGCCAGCACGCGGCCCAGCGATTGTTCGAGTTTTACCTGCTCCGCGCCCATTGTCGCGACCGATTCAAGTACGACGCGCTGCGCCTCGCTTACCTGTAAATACTTTTCCATCAAATCACTCCATTCATTGCCGCCTCGACATCCTGCGGCGTATCCAGGTCGAAAAAACTGCGCAGGTGTGGATCGGCTTCCAGCATCTCGGCTTCATCCACATAGCGCACATCCAGCTGTTTCAAGACACCGCGCAAACCTTTTTGCTGCGCCGTCAAACTTGCCCGCATCGGCGCAAGACAACTGGCCGCATAAAATGCCGCCAGCGGCTGCGGATGCCCATGCACAACCGGCACGACCGCCTGATGCTGTAGGCGGTACCCGGCAAGCAACGCGACCACTTCCGGTACGACAAACGGCATATCGCATGCCACCGCAAACACCCACGGCGTGGTGATGCCTCTCAAGCTGGCGACAAGCCCGGCCAGCGGGCCACCATCGGGTTGTTCATCGCAAATTTGCGGCAAATCAATTTCGGAGCGCGACTGGCGCACGCTGACGATCACCTGCGGGAATAGCTGTTGCATGGTTGCTATCACGCTTTGCAGCAGCGTTTGCCCGTCGAGCAGCAGGCTTGCTTTGTCCGTCCCCATGCGGCGCGAGTCGCCGCCTGCCAGAATGACAGCAGTGCAATCCCCAATCATTTTCGGTCGAGCATGAACTGCGCAATACCGGCGATGTCTTCCAGCCCGAAATGCGGCAACTGCGGATATATCTCGTCCATGTCGGTGACGATGGCAATCAACCCATCTTCAATCGCGCAGCGCGGCGGCTTGGCGCACTCGCGGCGCAACACCTCGATTTTCACCCCGGAGCAGTGTGAAAAACCCTCCGCCAGCACCATATCCGCTTCGCCCAGAAAGCGCTGCGCCAGTTGCTCCGGCTCGCGCTGATCAACCGCGTCGGCGACTAATTGCAACTCATTGGATGTGACCAGCATGCTCATCACCGCACCCGCATGTTTGTACCGGTAACTATCCTTGCCGGGAGTATCCAGCACCACTTTGTGGTGCGCATGTTTGATGGTCGCCACGCGCAGCCCCCTGCCGCTCAGCTCGCGCAACAACTTTTCGACCAGAGTGGTCTTGCCGGAACCGGAATGCCCTACAACAGTAAATACATTCGACATTATTTAAAACCTTTGCAAGAT
>CAIZNF010000081.1 GCA_903934275.1 uncultured Nitrosomonadales bacterium | reverse complement strand
TCTGGTCCTGGTTTTGGATGATCCTTGGCATCCTGTATTTTTTTCTGCCCCTTTTGGCTACCTTCCTTTTTTCATTGCGCGCCGAGCTCGGACACTTGGGATTTAAAGCATACACAAACGTTTTTTCTGACCCGCAATTCCAGATCAAATTCCCCGCCTCGATTTTATGGGCAGTGCTGACCATCATCGTGGCGATCGTGCTTTTTGTGCCCACAGCTTACTGGGTGCGACTTAAAGTGCCGCAGGCCCGTTCCGCGGTGGAGTTGATCACCTTGCTTCCCTTCGTTATCCCAGCCATCGTTTATGTGTTCGGTCTGGTGCGGACATTTAGCCAGCCGCCTTTGTTGATCGTGAACAGCCCGGGTTTGTTGATCGCTGGCTATACGGTCTTATCCATGCCTTATATGTATCGTGCGATTGATACAGGGTTGCGTGCGATTGATGTGCGTACTTTGACCGAAGCCGCGCAAAGTCTGGGCGCTGGATGGGGAACAATTCTCTTTCGGGTGATTTTTCCTAATATCCGTGTCTCGATCTTAAGCGGCGCTTTTTTGAGTTTTGCTATTGTCATGGGTGAATATACCCTGGCACAATATCTTGCCAAGCCCGCTTTTGCCCCCTATATAGCCCTGTTGATCCAGAACAAGGCTTATGAACCCGCGGCAGCCACGATCATCAGCTTTGCCCTTATTTGGGCTTGCATGGGAATTATTCAATTGATCGGCGGCGGTGAACAGGGGCAGGTCACTGGTGGACATTAATCACACCACTCAAGGAAAATCAATATGACACATTTAAAACTTTCAAATATCTCAAAGGAATATTCCGGGACAACTGTGGTTCAGGATTTCAACCTTGATGTGGAACAGGGCGAGTTCATTTCCTTTCTTGGCCCATCGGGCTGCGGGAAGACAACCACCTTGCGCATGGTGGCAGGATTTGAAACACCGACTACAGGCACCATCACCATCAATGGTGAGGATATTACGAATAACGCGCCGAACCAGCGCAATGTTGGCATGATCTTTCAGGCATACGCGTTATTCCCAAATATGACCGTTGCGCAGAATATCGGTTTTGGGCTGCGTATCCGCAAAGAATCCGAGAAGGTTATCAAGGACAGGGTTGCGGAAATGCTTTCGCTTATCCATCTTGAAAACAAGGCCAATAGTTATCCCTACCAGCTTTCAGGTGGTCAGCAGCAGCGTGTGGCTTTGGCGCGCGCGCTCGCAAATCAACCCCAGGTACTACTGCTCGACGAGCCGCTCTCTGCATTGGATGCGAAGATCCGTGTCCAGCTTCGTTCGGAGATCCGCGCCATCCAAAAGAAGATGGGAATTACTGCGATCTTTGTGACCCATGATCAAGAGGAAGCGCTTTCCATATCTGACCGCATCGTTGTTATGTATGAAGGCAGGATGGAACAAGTGGGTACGCCGTTTGAAGTTTATAATTTCCCTACGACCCGCTTTGTGGCGAATTTTGTCGGTTCGTTGAATACCGCCGACGCGGAAGTGGTCGATCCTGCAACGGGATTGGTCAGTATGAATGGTGTCCACTTTGAATCGGCGG
>CAIZNF010000080.1 GCA_903934275.1 uncultured Nitrosomonadales bacterium | reverse complement strand
CGGAGACTGCAGTTGTTCATCTGGGCCACCAATGGGTTCAGATGGGACCGCCGTTGTTCATCTGAGCCCTCCACTCCAGCTTCGTTACATTTACATGACATGTACATAGCATGACGTAGCATGTAGCAAAATCGCTGGCTAGTAGACAGTAGACTACCTCTAGCTGCCTTCAAGTAGAACACGTACAGGCTGCGCCTGCAAATGTGCTACATGTACTCCTCCGGCCAAGCACCGAAACACCGCTGACACAGAAGCCACGCATCATCAACAGGTTTTGCAGTACTGTGCTTGCAGTGAAGCCAGCGTTACTTCATCGAACGCCGCAGAGTCTACTTCAGAAACAAACTTGCTCAATAACCTCTCCTGCATGCTGCTGTTAACAATATAAAAAAAGGCCGGCTGATAAAACCGGTTTCGATACACACCATTCCAGCATATTGAAGACGCATAGTGTTGGAGCTCAAACCTTCTGCAGCACAATCGTCGCAGCCTCCAACAAGTGCGCGTCGTCGAGGGTAGCAAACCATTTTTTCCAGTTTTTCGCTCAGTCCCTCAATTAATGGAGCAGATTCAATGTCATTTCGTATCTCCGCGGCGCCCTTCCGCTTCACCGTCTCTTTGGTGCCGGTTGTAATGGATCCGCAACCGCATCAAGCATTGATATATACAGTACAAATTCTCCAGGAACTCTTTCTAGCAAGTGCGGCTTCCTTAGTTTGTGCCGAACGCGTCGGTGGACGTACCAGTGCGTCGCCCGCGGCCGCTGTTGGGTGCCTTCTCGGTCAGGAGTGCCCACGTGTAGGGCATTTTCGTGGAAGTGACAAATTACTCACATTCACCAGAAGCCATCCGCGTTCGTGCACTTAAATCCAACTGAGACCAGTTCGACATATTTGCCCAGGGGTTCCGAACGCGGGTGGCGGTAGGCAGATCGCCCACGAAAGCGAAGATACGGTACAAGCCGTGACAATACGACCCCAAAAGGGAAAAGGGACAAACAAAACGAAAATACCAAACGAAATCGCAAACAAACAAATGCGAAGGGTAACCTTGCATATGAGAAACATGCACGGGCACCCACTGCCTTAGTGGGCCAAGCATAGATCACACAAAAGCACAACTTTTGTTTCTTACCGGGGATGTCTCCGACTTAAGTCCGCAGTGCAGTTCCTGGTCGCAATGCAGAAAGGAGTCGAATTCGGATCTTTGAATCTGGACTGACTAAATTAGTCCTGCTCGATTCCGGGTTCCGAATTCGCTTCCGGGTATCTTAATCGGCCAGCAGGATAAGAAAACTAACTTGGCCCTGACAGCTGTCGAACACCGCACTTGAACAGTTTTCGGGGGCGAGCCGGTCCACTTTTTCAATGTCAAAAGGGCAGCAGCTAGCTCCTTGCCCGCTGTTCTCCGTGATGTACTGGTGCTCCGGTGATATAAACCATACTGAGCTGTGTAACTTCACGAGACGACGGGTGGCGTTGAGCGGGCCGCGGACGGAGACGGACGCTGCGCAGGCGACCGAGACGTCGCCCTGGCAGACGTGTGAAGCTAGCTAGACCACGGAGACCCCAGGCGGGCCAAGAGGGTAGACTGAAGACCCATGCCCGTGCCCGTGCCCGTGCCCTCAGAGAAGAGGGAAACTGCCGAGGCGATGGAGACGCGGCCGGGCGGGGGTGGAGGATGCCGCGATTGTATCGCGTGGGACGGCAGACGGTGCAAACACAGCAGACTGGCTTTTATCTGTCGGTGTGGGTTACCGTGTGTTTTGGCGATGCTGACTTCGCGAGTAGTTTTCCAAAAGCTGTGCGTGGTGAGCCCTTGCCCTCAGAGAGCGGTTCATCTCCAGCTGTTTTGATACAGCTGTAGAATGCCTCTCCATGATGGCGAAAATGGCCCTGT
>CAIZNF010000079.1 GCA_903934275.1 uncultured Nitrosomonadales bacterium | reverse complement strand
TTACTTGTTGTTTAATCGGCGAAAATCTGCGTAATCTGCGGACAACTGCTTTTTCTAGGTTTAAAGTAGCCGTAAATATGAAGGGCGGGTTCTACCCGCCAGACGTAGCTGTCGGGCGCAGCTCGATCTACAAATTTTTATGGGATCAGGCGTTGCGTGGCTTCGCGATATTTTTCGGCGGTCTTTTGCAGCACATCCTGCGGGATGCGCGGTGCGGGCGGCTGTTTGTTCCAGCCCGATGCTTCCAGCCAATCGCGTACGAACTGTTTATCGAAGCTCGGCGGATTGCTGCCGACGCGGTACTGATCGGCAGGCCAGAAACGTGACGAATCCGGCGTGAGAGCCTCGTCAATCAGGTAAAGTTTGCCAGTCTCATCCACACCGAATTCAAATTTGGTGTCGGCGATGATAATACCCTTGACTGCCGCATAATTTGCCGCTTCGATATACAGTGCCAGCGTCGCATCGCGCACTTCGTTGGCGCGCGCTTCGCCGAGCAATTCGACGGCTTGCGCGAAAGAAATGTTTTCGTCGTGATCACCCATTGCCGCCTTGGTGGATGGTGTGAATAAAGGCTGCGGCAATTTTTCCGCTTCGCGCAATCCGGCAGGTAATTTAATCCCGCATACTGACCCGGTTTTTTGATAATCCTTCCAACCGGAACCGGCCAGATAACCCCGCACAATCGCCTCGATCGGTAGTGGTTTGAGTTTTCTGGTGACGAAAGAGCGCCCCCTCACCTGCGCCTGCTCCTCCTCGCCTTTGACCACCGATTCCGGCGCGATGCCTGTGAGATGATTCGGAATGACATGCCGCAATTTGTTGAACCAGAAATTTGACACGCTGGTCAGCACTTCTCCCTTGCCCGGAATCGGGTCGTCCAAGATCACATCGAACGCCGATAGCCGGTCGGTTTGAACAATCAGCAAGTGTTGCGCATCCACCTCATAAAGGTCGCGCACCTTGCCACGATGCAATAACAGCAGGCTCTTGATGCTGGATTGGAGTATGGGAGTATTCATCATATTGTTTAACAATTAATTTCTACCGGGTTCTGCTTGTTGCACGTTTTTCTATTCGTCGTCGTGGTAGGGGTAGCGCACATGACCGAAACGCACCAATAGTACCGCCAACGTCAGCAGCAGAATCGAGCCAGTTACGGCAAGCATGCGCCAATCTTCCATACCCTTTATGTCCAGCACCAGATAACGCGCCAGCGCCACCATACCGATATAGAGCGGAAAACGCACCGGCAACTTGCCGGTTCTATAATATGCCCCGACCATGGCAAGCACTTCCAGATAGAGAAAAAGCAGCAGCAGGTCGGACAGGGTTACTCGCGCCGCACTAACCATAGCCGAGACTTCCGAGGCCATGGCAATTACCGTGGCGATGCCGATGACCAGCAGGCCGATATGTTCCGCTACCAGAAGCAATCTCTGGTTGAATTGCTGGATCGAATTATTCACTTGTCATCTTTCTACCGCCATATAAATGGTAAATAATTTGCAGGGTGAAAGCTGAAAATTTTCAGTATCGCAAATACTACAGCGCAGGCAAGGTTGTTGCTGCAATTATCTCTGCCTGTTTTTTGCGATACTCGACCAGCTTCTGTGCCAACGCCGCATCGTTCAGCGCCAGCATCGCAACGGCAAACAATCCGGCGTTTGCCGCACCCGCCTCGCCGATGGCGAAGGTCGCCACCGGTATGCCTTTGGGCATTTGCACGATGGACAACAGCGAGTCCATCCCCTTCAGGTACTTGGACGGGATCGGCACGCCCAGCACCGGCAGAGTTGTTTTTCCGGCAATCACGCCGGCCAGATGCGCGGCACCACCCGCGCCGGCGATGAAGCACTGCACACCCTGCGCGCTGACCTCCTTGATGTAATCGAACAGCAGGTCGGGGGAGCGATGCGCGGAAATCACCCGCGCATCGAAAGCCACGCCAAAATCCTGCAACTGCCGCGCAGCCTGCTGCATGATTTCCCAATCATTGGCGCTGCCCATCACGATGGAAACTGATGGCTTGCTCATTATTTATGCCTCCTTGTGGTAACGGACAATACGCTCGACTTCATTCTTCGAGCCGAGAATCACCGGCACGCGCTGATGCAGGCCGGAGGGCTTGATGCCCATGATGCGCTCGTAACCGGTGGAAGACACGCCGCCCGCCTGCTCAACGATAAAGGACATCGGGTTGGCCTCGTACAGCAGGCGCA
>CAIZNF010000078.1 GCA_903934275.1 uncultured Nitrosomonadales bacterium | reverse complement strand
CTCTCTTTCATATCCTCTGAACGCTTTTGGTCTTGTAGTTCATTTGCGTTAGAGATAGAAACGCTTTCGCTCATCTCACCAAGCATTTCGCTCATCATTTCAGCAAAGGCTTCTTGTGCCATCCCGCCATTCGCAACTTCCAGATTGTCATAAGCCAGGTCTGGCGCGATGGTCGGTAGCACCGCCTTGATCGACCACGAGCCGCGCATCTCAGGATGGTAATAATGCTCACGCGCAATCGGCAGCAGATCAACGATACGTTCAATTGCTGCTTGCAGTGCGGGGGCAAGATCAGGGTAATACTCCGCAACCTCCTGCATTCTGCTCCGCTCAAACGAGGCGTTGTAAACAAAGATCGGGCCATCAGTGCCAACCGCATCAATCAAGCTTTCAGCAAAAAGGCGGCGCGGATCACTTTGCCCATCGGCTAAAAATGCACAATGCGTCATCACTCCCTTGGCTGTTTCGATATGGCATGACCACTGGAATGGCACTTGCATATAGGGGCGTGTACCAGCCCACACAGGCACAGCGGGGTTGATGGTTTCAAAGTCGATGTAGTAGCGCGGGTAAGGTAGCGCGACAATCTGCTTTCCAGCCTCTGGATTTAAAAATGTCTGTCCGCTCTTTGTTGCTTGCCAGACACGCTTATGCTTCCAGCTTTCCATGCGTTCTTCAGGCACGTCGCGCAGGTCGGTGAATCCCTCGGCACGCAAAGTGGCGGACAACGTACCGCCATACGGTAAGACTTCAGGCGGAAATGAACCCTCAATCACAACCCTTGGCGAGCAGTAACCAAAAAACGGGCACTCGAACGGTGTATCACATTGAGCACCCGGCGCGATGCTCGGCTCGTCGCCGGACAAGGTTTCACGCGCTGCAATGATCCAAGCGGGAACCTCCGCTTTCATCCCCGCTATCTGCTCACTGATGTCGGCGTAGTGGAACAGTCCTTGATAATCGCCACCGCCTGGATAGACGAATGAATTATCAAGGTGCGCAATTTCCACGCTGGTTAGTGGCAGCTTGGCTTGCTCAGCCACCCAGCTTTGAATCGCCGCATCGGTTAGGTAGTAATCCTTAACACTGGTGGATGACTTTACCTCAACCATGCGATAGCCCTCTTGGTTTGGCAGTAGCAAATCAGCTCGAATCAGCAAGCCATCGGATTGAAAAGTCGCCTCAAAGATAGGAAGTTTTTTACCGGCCAGAATTGTCTGAGTATCAGTGGTGGCTTGGCGCAAATCATCACCATCAATCAACACACCATCAGGATAAAGCCGCTGCGCCACTTCGCCGACATACGTGCCCGTGGCAAAACGCGCTTCGTTTCCGTCGTTCACCTCTTCCAATTCCGGGCGATGTACTCTCAGCCACAGGCGCTTCGGGCATTGCCGATGCAGCAAGAGGCGCGATTTTGAAAGGCCGTGGCGTTTGGGTTGAGTATTGTTCATGCCATCAATGCCTGTTTAAAACTTGGGAGTGCTTCAATGTCACCGCGATAGGCGGTGAACATCTGCCAGATTTCATCCGCAATTTTTTTTGCCTGTGGATGCTCTTGACTGCGGTTATCCTCGAAGCACTCAAAGATATCATCATTATTTGAAAGCATGATTCCGTATTGCCCATCTCTCAAATAATTCCACCCCACCCACCAATCCTCCGCTTTTTCGCTACCAGAACCTACCATTTTTTCAGTAAGCGCTAACGCATCGTGCGGTTTACTTACATCTACATTTATAGGACGATACCAGCCAAACCACCCATCATTCATTTTGTTTGTAAATATGTTTTTTGCTAGCAGGTGGTAGTTGGGTTTAGCGTTATGACTTAATGTCTGAATAAGAATATTTGAATACCCATCCTCAAACGACTGGAGGGTAGTACGCCACCCTGTACGAATGTTTTCATCGCTCTCAATGTAACCTTGAATGAT
>CAIZNF010000077.1 GCA_903934275.1 uncultured Nitrosomonadales bacterium | reverse complement strand
GCTAATGGATAATTTCGGATAAATGGTACTTTTGTAATTTCTGTCTCCCTTAGTGGAATGGCTAGTTAGTTCATCAGGATTTTGAATTTATAGAGCCCCCCTTAAAGCTGGGCAATATGATTTAGCGTGCATATTATGCAGCATCCTTTAATCGTGCAGCAAACCAATTTTACGCAGGGGAGCCTCCAAAAACCAAGATTCCATCACAGTAGATGGGGCTGCTGATGTCCTCCGCTCGGTAATTTCAAGATTCTTGTTGTGTTTTTAGATTATTCGGCTGGTAACAGGGCGTGGCAAGAATGCCGCTTACGACGATGAAACCTGCCATGCTCGTCTCACTCACCCAGACTCCTATTTTAGAGGGTGGGCGGGTCGTTGCGCGAGTTTCACGTTAAAAAGCCTTCAGCAACATTTTTGTTGCCAATACAAATAGCAGGATGGCGAATCCACGGCGCAGCGGTTTCAGCGGTAGCCTGTGAGTGGCTTTTGCGCCAAGCGAGGTGGTGAATGCGCTGCCAAAGACGAGCATGAGCAGCGCGGGGAGGTAGACGAAGCCCAGTGTTTCGTCAGGCAGCGTATGCAGCATCAGGCCGGTGGCAACATAGCCGATCGTGCCGCCGAGTGCGATGGGAAAACCGAGCGCGGCCGAGGTGCCGATGGCTTGTTTGAAGGGAATGTTGTGCCACAGCATGAAAGGTACGCTCAGCGCCCCGCCGCCGATGGATACGAGACTGCTGATTGCGCCGATGCTGCTACCAACCAGCGTTAGTCCCGTCCGCCCGGGCAGTTGTCGGGCAGCTTTTGGTTTTAGCTCAAGCAGCATTTGTGCGGCAGAAAAATACACGAACAATGCAAAAAAAATGGTCAGATAAAATTGCGGGACGCTGCTGGCAAACAATGCTCCGAGCAATGTGCCGGACAGCAGGCCGGGTGTCATGCTGCGCGCGATGCGCATATTAACCGCGCCATGAACGTAGTGCGTATAGGCGCTGGAAGAAGCCGTGTAGAGAATGGCGGCCATTGAGGTGCCCAGCGCAAGATGCAGGTTTTGCGCTCCGCCCAGATGTTGCGCTTCAAACAGGAAACTCAGCACCGGAACCAACACCAGCCCGCCGCCGATACCGAATAACCCCGCAAAAAAACCGACGAATGCGCCAAGCAGGAGATAGGCCAAATACCACTCCATCAGCAAACTCCTTTCGAAGCGCACAGCAGGCCGACAGAGTGGGTCAATCGCGCACCAGATTTTTCAGGATAAAGTTCCACTCCGCCGGATCCAGCGGGGTAATGGACAAGCGGTTGCCGCGCTGCAAGGTACGCATCCGCGCCAGTTGCGTATGTTGCCGCAATTGCTTGATAGTGATGAGCGGTATTTTGCGCAGTAGTTGCACATCTACATTGAACCAGCGCGGCTGTTCAGGGGTGGCTTTGGGGTCGTGGTATTTGCCGGTGCAGTCAAACTGCGTGACATCGGGATAAACGCTGCTGCTGACCCTGGCGATACCGGCGATACCCGGTTCCTTGCAGTTGGAGTGGTAGAACAGCACACCGTCGCCAATCCGCATCTGGTCGCGCATGAAGTTGCGCGCCTGATAGTTGCGCACCCCGTACCATGCCACGGTTTGGCCGGGGAAGTTGGCGTGATCGTCGATGCTGCAATCGCCGGGTTCGGATTTCATCAGCCAGTAGCGCATAATATGTCCAGTAACATCCAAAGAAGTGTTTTTACTATATGATTATTAAGTGATAAGTATAATATCACGTCTTGTATTGTCCAGCAAAATTTGTCATAATCTCACTCAAATTCACACTCGATTTCACACGTTTTTTCACACTCGACCAATATATGGCAAAGCTAACAGATCGCGCATGCGCAACAACCAAGCCAAAGCAGACCGGCAATGTGTTGCTCGGTGACGGTTATGGTCTTTGGTTGATAATCCAGCCAGGCGGCACACGGTCATGGATGATTGACTACGTTGTAAAAGGCAAACGCAGAAAAGTCACCATCGGCAATTATGACCCTAATGGGGGCAAATCTCATGAAATAAATGCGCTTCTGAATGGCGGGGCATTATCTTTGGCGCAGGCACGTTTGGTAGCAGCAGAATGGAAGCAGCTCCGCCGTGCAGGCCGAGACCCAGCCGCTGAAAGGGAAGAGTTAATGGCGGCAGAGCAGGCAAGGCTTGATGCTGAGCAAGCGCAGCCAACAGTTGCTGAAGCGGTAGATCAGTTTTTCAAGAAAAATATTGAGGGTAAGCGCAGTGCTAGCCACGTGAAATATCGGCTTGATCGCCTGTCTGTATCTTCGATAGGTAATAAGAAAATACGTGACGTAACCAAGCAAAATATCATTGCTGTACTCGAAAAGATTGCAGAGGGTCAAAAGGAAGGAAAAACTGCGAAGCTCTTGGCAGGGGAAGTTTTAATAACTGCCAAACGTTTATGGCGGTATGCCGAGACTCATGAGTGGGTTGCGCTGTCGTGTATTGCAACATTGCAGCGGAAAGACTTTGATGCCGCTTATAAGCCCCGTCAAGTACGTTTGCGGCTCGATGAAATTGCGGAGCTGTGGCGCGCACTTAACGACCCACTTCGGTGCAAGTCTGACCCTGTTTCCATCGCAGCCATAAAACTCCTCATTCTTACCGGGCAGCGTGAGAGTGAAGTGGCAGAAGCAGAATGGCATGAATTCGATTTGGATGCAGGTATTTGGTATATCCCAGCCAGCCGAACCAAAATGGAGCGTTCGCATCGAGTGCATTTGGCACCGCAAGCACTAGCGGTTCTTGAGGCAGTCAGGCCGATTACTGGCGAGAGCAAATTTGTATTTTTATCCCCACTTAAAGAAAATCAGCCAATCTGGGGGCGCTCACTTAATAACGCGCTGGCAACTTTGTTTCGTCTTGGGCATCTGAAAAAAGTGACGCCATGTCATATACACGATTTGCGTCGCTCTTTGATATCTGGTTTGCCAGATTTGGGATTCGCCGCACACATTGGTCATAAAATAGCGAACCATCGGCTACAAGGGGTATTCGCTATATACAATCATGCCGAGTATATGGATGAGCGTAAAGCTGCCTTATTTCTTTGGGCAGAGCGGATTGAAACATTGGCTAATTTTACCAATGTCGTTCAATTAACAAAAATTGCGGCTTGAAATATAAACACTACATCCTGGATTTTCAACAGGACGGCAATTACCAACTGCCGTAACAGTATCCCTACCACGCGCATCCTCGTGCATTAAAAACACCATATCTGTATCGAGCGCGATGCCGATTTGTCGCTGCCATTACTGCTGAAAAAAACTGTAAAGAACCTTATCAAAATCATTGGTGGTTTTGATTGGGCAAACTAATTTACAGGAGGCAGTAATGACTGAAACAGAGATCGTGGAAATTCTTGGCGCGCATGGCTTCACTTTACGTGTATCGAAAAAAATTAATCATGGCGTACAACTTGTTTTTACAAACGGTGCAATGGTCAGTGTATACCACCGCACTGGTAGCATTAATATACAGGGGAAACATACAGGCGCGGTAAACGAAATTCTCTGCCCACCAGCACCCACACCAGCACCAGTACCCACACCAGATTGGCAACCTGTTGCGGCACACGACGATGCAGACGATATATTTTGAAACATCGTCTGCTGGGTAGCGACATCTAGTCATTTCAAAAAATGATAATTTATGTATGCGACAGTCCGGCGCAAATGTGCTGGCCTGTCGTTTGATGTCGTTATTAACTTCGTATTCGCGACAAGGAGAATCAGGATGATTACAATCAGGCAGCGCGCATCGGCGGGAATGAGTGGATGTGTTGGCACTCGACTGCCGCCCACATTCTCGAAGTTGATGCGGGACATTCCTATAGCTGCGCCGATAAAAAAGTGTAAGCCCGCCGCTGTTCACGATGCAAATCTTACGGCGGGTATGCGCCGGATTTACGACCAGTACCGTGCGGGAAAATATTCAGCTACCGACTACAGCATTCGAACAGCGCAGCGGCATCGCCGGTACTTCCTATCGGTGGGCATCGACTTGCGTGCTTCGTTCTGTCCGTCTGCGACCGGCAGTCTGCATGTGTCACAACCACTTGCTAAGCCACGCGCCAATTCGGTGGCCGTCAAGAACAAGAAGGTGAAACCGTCACCAGCACCTGAGCCAGTATCGGCATCCAGTGATCCATGTCGCAAATCCAAGTGCGCAAGTGACGCATTGAGCAGGAGTGTGCATCGAGCGCGTGTGCAGCCGCGTAGAGCGGGTATAACTACAGGACTTGGCGCTCTGGCACACCGCGCCAGATAGTCACCCTTATGTGGGCATTATTTGGACATAGCCTGTGCTCATACTCCGTTTCTCTAGCCTCATATGGCTACGGGCAGCTCATTCCAGTCGGTCGTATAATTCGGTGACATTCTTTCCCGGCGCATTGCCCAGCCATGACCAAGACCTGATACGGCAACGGTCAAACTGCCTTTCCCCATCTTGCGGTTAATCTCGTCCATTACGTGCATCAGCCCATCCGATTTTGCCTGATTGACCGGCTCGTCAAACAGGGTTGGCTGTATCGTGCCCTTGGGTTGCAACCCCATCAACAGAACGCCGGACTTCTTGTATTGCAACCCGCTGCGGTATATCTGCTTTAGTCCTGCAAGGGCTGCTTTGACCAGTGTGATTGTGTCATCGCTGGGTTGGCTCAACGGTACTATCTTGGACTGCTGGTATTGGGGTTCGGGGCAGTCTGATAGAATTACTCGGGCGGTAATCTC
>CAIZNF010000076.1 GCA_903934275.1 uncultured Nitrosomonadales bacterium | reverse complement strand
TGGTCTGGAGGCCTTTTGCGGCGCTTGGCTGCTCACGCGCGGAGAAAAGTTTAATTTGCACCTCCCATCGTTGCGTGACTACCTTCGCTTAATCGTATTGGGCGGAATTATCAGTATTGCCATCAGTGCCTTGGCTGTGAACTTTGTGCTGCTGGTTTCGGGATTGCTTACTGCCGAGGGTTATTTTAATAGTCTGATGAAATGGTGGATGAGCGATACGCTTGGCGTTATCCTGATTACGCCATTGATACTGGTCTGGTGGCAATCAAAAGACGCTTGGCGCGAAACGAAAAAGATCACTGAAGCGTGCTTGTTGCTTGGCTTGGTGATTCTGGTTGGGCAAATAATTTTTCTCGGTTGGCTGCAGGATATTGTTGGACAGACAGCCAAAAGCTACTGGATGTTCTTGCTCATCACCTGGATAGCAATGACCCTTGGAACAAAGGGAACAACACTTGCTTTGCTCGTGGTGGCAATCCAGGCATTGTTTGGAGCGATACAAGGCACTGGCTACTTTGCCGATGATATTGCCGCATCTCATCTGATGAATTTCTGGTTTTATATGCTGATCCTGTCCATGGTCGGAATGTCCCTTGCCACCTATTTCCATGAAATCAAGCAGGCGAATTTTGCCATAGCACACCGCGATTCGCTGATACGCGAAATCCACCACCGCATCAAAAACAACCTCCAAGGCATCACCGGATTGCTGCGCCAGCTTGCGGATAACCATCCGGAAACCGCAGAATCGATCAATCAAACCATCGGTCAGGTGCAAAGCATCGCGGTAATCCACGGTTTGCAAGAGCGCGTCCCGACGAGCAATATGCGCTTACATGAACTGGCTGTCGCAGTGGCAACCGGAGTCGGTTCGCTGTGGCAAAAATCTATCTCAGTCGAAATTCCTACAGACTGGCCGCCATACACCATTGACGAAGCGGAAGCCGTGCCGTTGGCGTTAATATTGAACGAATTGCTCTCGAATGTCGCCAAGCACGGGGGGGGGGGCTTGCAAATCAAGATCATGCTCAAGCATGGGCGGAGCCCAGATTCCATTCAACTTATCATCCATAATACCGGCCAGCTGCCGCCCGGCTTTGATTTCGAGTGCAATGCCAGTACCGGGCTGCAGTTGGTACAATCGCTAATGCCAAGAGCAGGTGCCAAATTGACCTGGCATCACCAGGACAATACGGTGATTACCTTGCTGGAGCTTGAGCCGCCCGCCATTACCCTGAAACCGGAGCTATGAATACCAACGCCACCGCCACCGCTAAACGCACCATATTATTGGTCGATGATGACCGTCTGGTGCTGTCAACCCTCTCCCGTGGATTGACCGGAGCGGGCTATAGCGTCAGCACCGCAGAATCGGCGGATGACGCGGAAGCTATTTTGGCGAGCGGAGAGCGGCCTGACCTGGCCATTCTTGATGTCAACATGCCCGGCAGGAGCGGGCTGGAACTGGCGGAGCGGCTGCGTTCTTTCGACCATATTCCATTCATGCTGCTGAGCGCCTACAGCGATCAGGAGATCGTAGATAAGGCGACCGCAATCGGCGCGCTGGGCTACCTGGTGAAACCGGTCGATACGCCGCAACTATTGCCGGCCATCAAGTCCGCTTTGGCACGCGCCGAAGATATACAAAATCTGCGAACTACCGGACGGCAGTTGCAAGTGGCGCTCAACAACGAACGTGAAATCAGTATCGCCATCGGCATCACCATGGTGCAGTACCGCCTTGACCGCAAGGCAGCTTTTGAATTGTTGCGCAAAACCGCGCGCAGCCAAAACCGCAAACTGGCGGAGCTTGCGGCGGACGTGATCAATGCGAGCGAAACCCTGATTCTGGGAGCCTAGAAAAATTCCCTAGAAAAATTCCCTAGAAAAATTCCCTAGAAAAATTCCCTAGAAAAATT
>CAIZNF010000075.1 GCA_903934275.1 uncultured Nitrosomonadales bacterium | reverse complement strand
TGATCGCGCCACTCACAATGTAACTTCGCGTATGGGGTAAGTTTCAATTTTTGAGTTTATAACAAACGACACCGTTTTTTTAGAAGCAAAAATTTTCTTTACTTCATCGGCCACTGCTGTGGGAGTATTCCCTTGGCAAATAAACCGCCTGGTCACCGCGTCAAAAGCTAGGTAAGTGAATTTCCCGCTTTGGGGTATTCTTTCGACGCACAGGAGTGGATTCTCGTCAAGCAATCGAGCTTCGTTTAATTTTTTAGCTTCTGCAAATAAGCATTGCACAAAGACACGAAAAGCATTTGCTATCACAAAAAGAATATAGGCTATGGCCGCAGCCACTGCCGTATTAAATAGTGTCTCCATCATTTCCGCTCCTCAAGTTAAGGCAGCCTCTATAAACAATATAGCTCCGCCATACATAGCCGACAATTTAGCTAATTAAAAAACATTCTCAAGATGCTTAATATTATGTTTGAGCGATCCTAATCCCAGTGCATGGCCGCACCCGGCAGTTCCCCACAAGTGGGCTGGGGTGTAAATACAACAATTGAAATTATATTGATGCATGCGTCATCCCCTGACGCATCGTATGTCAGCATGAAACGATGTGCGTTAATTAGAAAGGAATACAGCGACTATGGCAAATTATCAAAACGGCTCTATGCTGGCGCCGGAACGCCCTAAATTGAAACCACCGCGCATGTTTAAGGTAATTATATTCAATGACGATTACACAACGGCTAAATTCGTAGTTAAGGTATTGCAGCAGTTTTTCGCAATGAATTTTGAACGCGCAGAGCAAATCATGTGGCAGTCACACAACGAAGGTCAATCTATATGCGGTGCGTATTCGCGGGATGTTGCTGAAACCAAAATCTCTCAGGTATCGACCTGTGCCCTGCAAAACGAGCAGCCTCTTAGATGTGTCATGGAAGCGGCGTAAGGTGCCCGAGCGGATATTCCACGAGTGGCAACTATTGTTTAAGCAGCAAATGAGGGGGAGATAGTGAAGCGCCGCGCTTAGAACCAAAAACCAGAAAAGTTCCGACAACGAATAAGCCAGAAGGAGGAATTCATGAATGAAAATGTCACCGAAGGCATCAAAAGCGTCTCACTCGCTGCTGCCACACGCGAAGAACTTGAACCCGACTTAGCCGCCCTCAGCAGTCGCTATTACGAGAGTTTTCAACGGCAATTTGGCAGCGACTACGAGGATTCGGTCAAGCTATTGCTCAGCCTCTTGCTCGCCGCCGGTGGCCCGCTACCGGAAGACTTGGCTTGCGCCGCACTTGGATGGAACAGCGAACAACTCTTGGCCTGCCGCAATCGGCTGGGAAGCTATGCTGTCGAAACAACCACAGGCTACAAACTCTTTCATAAAACCTTGGCGGAATGGCTGGATGGAAGATTGAGTGGCTCGTTTCATCTGGATCAATCAATGGGACGGCAAATGCTTGCCGATGCGCTATTTAAAGAAATAGCCAGCACAGAAAGCCACCTGGTACGCTGGAGCACCCCCATCCAGAAATGGCTGCCAGCATGGTTACCACACTTGTCCCAATACGATGACATCTATTTGGTCAGAAGGCTCGGCAACATTTTTCTCGATTGGGCGGAGTACTCAAAAGCACGTTTGCTTTTCGAGCACGCACTCGCATCAGATGAAGCAACCCTTGGCCACGAGCATCGAGCTACCGCCTATAGCCTCAACTGCCTCGCCTTACTGCTCAAAACTTCAGGTGACTATGCAGAGGCCGAACCGCTCTACCGGCGCGCCTTGGCAATTCGGGAAAAAATCCTTGGCCCCGAGCATCCAGATACTGCCACCATTTACAACAACCTTGCAGCTCTACTCAAAACCACCGGCGACTATGCGGAGGCAGAAGCTCTTTACCGGCGTGCCTTGGAAGTTCGAGAAATAATTCTCGGCCACGAGCATCCCGATACCGCCACCACCATTAACAATCTCGCCGCACTACTTTATGGCATCAACGACTACGTGGCGGCAGAACCGCTCTACCGTCGCGCCTTGGCAATTCGGGAAAGAATTCTCAGCCACGATCATCCTGACACCGCCGTCAGCCTCGATAATCTAGCCGTGCTGCTTCACGACACCGGCGACTACACCGGAGCAGAGTCGCTCCACCGTCGTGCGCTGAAAATTTTTGAAAAATCCCTTGGATCGGAGCACCCTAAAACGGCCACCAGTCTCAACAACCTCGCCGCCCTGCTCGAAATTACCGGCGACAACGCGGCTGCTGAACCGCTCTACCGCCGCGCGCTGGCGATGAGTGAAAAAACCCTTGGCCCAGAACATCCTGATACCGCCATAAGCCTCATCAACCTCTCTGGTTTACTTGATAACATGGGCGATTACGCGGCTGCCGAACCGCTTTACCGCCGTGCGCTGGTGATAAGTGAAAAGACCCTTGGCCCAGAGCACAAATTGACACTGCTCTCGATGCAAAATTTTGCGACCTCTCTTCGTGATGCCGGGCGGCTGGACGAAGCAGAGCCACTGCAACGGGAAGCGATTACGCGGTGCATCATTGTTGATGGCGAGGAGAGTATCAAAGCAGCGAGTGCATACGGTGCTATGGGGACACTGCTAAAGCTCAAGGGTAAACTGGCGGAAGCCGAACCGCTTTTGCTGCGCTGCTTGCGGATACACCGATCCGCCATCGAAGCAGACAACGAGCAAATTGCGCTGTTCGAACAACGTCTCGCCGATCTGCATGACAATATGGGTCGTCAGGAAAGCACCCGCAGGTTGTGCGTTTGAAACTGCTGAAAACTCTCCGTTCGCGACCTTTAGGGAGCAGGAATTTACTAAAATACCACTTATGAATTTCACCCTGTCAAATCAAAACCAACCCATCCCCTAGATGAAACAACTAGCCATTCGACTAGGCTGCAAAAAACCGCAACCAAGTCGCTGGTTAATCCTAAACTTCCCCTTGAAGGGGAAGGGGTCCAGTTCCTTCCCCTTCAAGGGGGAGGCTAGGTGGGGGATGGGGTAGATGTTGAATTACGATTAACG
>CAIZNF010000074.1 GCA_903934275.1 uncultured Nitrosomonadales bacterium | reverse complement strand
CGTGGCGCTTATCAGGTAATGGCGCTGGCGGCACCGTATCTGGTGGGGGGGGCGCGAGAACACATTGATACCCTAGCAGCGCAATATCTCATTCCTGCCTGAGTTTCAGAGTGTTCCGGATACTTGTCTAACGCTGGCTCTCTGCTTTTTCAGGGTGGTTGCCAGCTCGTCAATGTCAAAGCTTTCGTTCCATTCGCCCATTAGTAATCCGTAAAGCATATTGTCGAACTCGGATCGAAATAGCGGGGTGATTGCTTCCGGATCGGGAACAAGCCCAGCATCCGTGATCAGTCCGAATTGAACGTGATTGGCATAACTGAGGATGGAGACTCCCATGCCGATATCGCCCGCCTGAGGCACCCAGAACATCATCTGAGAAAGCTTGGCACCGGTAAGATAAAGCGGCTCTTTGGGACCTGGCACATTAGTCATTACCGCGCTAGCTTTGGCCGATAGTAAAGCTAGCGCTTCGCGGTATAAGGGTTTTGGCGCTAGCCCGAGTGCGCTAAAAATCCCTAACGTCAGTGGTGCAAGGTAGGATCCCCTCAGGTCGATCATTCGTCGGCGAACTTCAAACAGCCGCGCGAACGGATTGCTTTCCCATACCGGTAGCGAGAGCGTCACCAGCCCAAAGCGGTTGCCGAGATTATGGGGGTCGCTTGCACCGCGCAAATTGACTGGGACCATCGCACGAATTTCGACGCCGTCGACCGGATCACCTTTGGCCAGGAGATAGCGTCGAAGCGCTCCGGCGACGGCAGTCAGCAAAACATCATTGACCGAGCAACCGAGCGGTTTGCCAACGGCTTTGATTTCATCCACCGGAATGGTCTCGGACCATGCAACACGTTTGACCAATCCGGTGCCGCCCTTAAAACGCGTTGGCGAATCGGCGGGCAAGGTCAGAAGTTTTGCGAGCTCAGTTGCGTATCCGATGCCATCGCTTCGATAGCTGGCCAGTCGTTGTGGGTCTCCAGCAATTTCGATGTACTTTGCCCACAAGGCGCCACTGAGTTTGATGGTGCCAGATGGCATTGACCGTAAAGAATTTGCCAGTGCTGACCACAGGTGCTCCGATTCCGTTTGGCGGGGTGCACGTTTTTCGCGGATAGCTGGCTCGGGTGCGTCAGCCGATGCGTCTGTAAGCGACATCATCACGCCCACCAGCGCTATTCCGTCGGCGATGCAATGGTGAATTCGCACAATGATTGCGGAGCCACCCAGATAATTCTCCACCAGATGGAAACGCCACAAGGGCCGGTTCATATCCATCGGTTCCGAGGCTAGACTGCTCGTTAGCTTCAGCAGCTCTGCGACCTGGTTGCCGCGTGGCAGCGTCGTTTTGACGAGATGATTGTCGAGCGTGAATTCGAGGTCATCTTCCCAATAGGGTCCACCAAGGGCCTCTACAACGCGTTGCCCAAAACGGCGAAACTGTGTAACGAGTCGCTTATTTATCGTCTTTTCCAGACGATCGATGCTCACTGGTGTAGCCAGAACCATAACGCCAACGATAACCATCAGATTGGACGGCCTGTCCATCCTTAGCCAAGCAGTATCGATTGGAGTCATGCGTTCGCGATGGGTCATGAGCATTCCTATGTTCGGGTGCCGCGGATTTCTTCGGCTAAAATCAGACGTTCAAAACTACCCGAGGAAACGATAGCATGAGCGACTTGAAAAAACAGTTCGAAACTGCGGTAGCGAATTCCAAGAGTCTGCCGGAACGACCGAGCAACAACGATATGCTCAAACT
Source organism: uncultured Nitrosomonadales bacterium (assembly GCA_903934275.1). GTDB lineage: Bacteria > Pseudomonadota > Gammaproteobacteria > Burkholderiales > Gallionellaceae > Gallionella. Next base: position 903 of record CAIZNF010000074.1, on the reverse strand, counting down.
CTACGCGCTGTACAAGCAGGCTACTGCTGGCGACGTAGAGGGCAAGCGCCCTGGATTCACCGACATGGTGGGGCGTGCCAAATTTGACGCATGGGCTACTCTGAAAGGCACAAATGACAAAGAAGCCATGCAACAGTATGTCGATCTGGTCGAGTCACTAGGTTAACTCTGAAGCCGGAACCCACGTTCAGTTGGATTCCGGACCAAAGTTTTCGTCACAGAAACGATGCATTTCTCGCTCGATGCGACTTCTCAGTGCCCCTAGCAAGAATCCAAGTCTTACAAGGACTTCTACATCCTTCTTTTTCACTTCGATGTGACCTGATACACCCGTCCGCGAAAAATTTAGAACATTGCCAGCCCACTCGTAATCGAGATTGAACTCTTCGGCGAGTTCTTGGGCTATTCGCTCCGTTGCTGCACGGGCTTTCTTGGGTGTGAGCCCGTGCTGACGGATGAAGTGTATGTCTGCCATCTTCAGGCATTCGGCGGGTTATACTTTTTCGTCGCGTAGTTCGCGGCGGAGAATTTTGCCGACATTGGTTTTGGGCAGGTCACTACGGAATACGATTTGCTTAGGCATTTTGTAACCAGTCACGTTGGCGCGAAAATGCTCCATGAGCGACTCGACGGTCAGGTTGGGGTCTTTTTTGACTACGTAGAGTTTCACTGCCTCACCGGATTTTGCATCCGGCATTGCGACTGCCGCAGACTCCAGGACGCCGGGATGCATTGCGGCAACATCTTCGATCTCGTTCGGATAGACGTTGAATCCGGACACAAGGATCATGTCTTTCTTGCGATCGACAATTTTGACGAAACCTGCCGTATCCATTAGGGCGATATCGCCCGTGCGCAAGAACCCATCAGTCATTAGCACCTTGGCAGTTTCCTCGGGGCGAT
>CAIZNF010000073.1 GCA_903934275.1 uncultured Nitrosomonadales bacterium | reverse complement strand
TCCCCCGCACCCTGGGGAAGTACTAAAAGATGGGGTAATGGTAGAAGGTGTAACCGTGACCGGCTTGGCCAAGCAACTTGGCGTAACTCGCGTGGCTCTTTCTCGCGTACTCAATGCACATGCCGGAATCTCTGCTGATATGGCTCTCAAGCTCGCTCGTGTTTTCGGTGGATCGGCGGAATCTTGGCTCTACATGCAGGCCAACTATGATTTATGGCAAGCTGAACGCCGCGCTGTGCAACATAGCAAACGCGCCCATGTTGCAGCGTAAAAATACTCTTGGCGATGAAGAGCGGGCGCAGCCCGCTATACTTGTATAAGGGACACATTCCCTATACGCGCGCCGCTGGGGTATCGAGCCCTTGTTTCACAACTTGAAGCGTTGGTGGGGCGTGAACAATCTGTGGCAGCAAAAACGCACTGTGCAGGAACCGTGGATGCAGATTCGCTCGGCGGCGTGGACGCCGGTGTAGGGAAACGCCGATTAAATCGAATTGTTGGAATGCACGCTGTTTTTCTCCTCCCCTGATGAAACAACTAGCCATTCGACTAGGCCATCAAAAGACGATGGACAAGTCGCTGGTTATGACAAGGGGAGGCCGGGAGGGGTTGGGGCTGTCAATCAAGTGCAGTAAGGCTTGCGGCCAAAAGCAAACCCCCTCCAACTCCCCCTTGTCAGGGGGAGAGCGAAACGCCAACTGTGCGATCGATTTAATCGGCGTTTCCTTAGGTATTGTGAAAAGGGAATCAAAGGTATCGGAAAAGGGAATCAAAGGTATCGGAGTCGATTTCTTTTCTTCGTAGATCACAATCCCATCCTATAAATCAAAACCCATCTGCTCGGCAATACGGATAATTCGAGTCCGGTACATTTGATTTGTATTCGGACACAAAAGTCATCTCCTTGGAGCGGAGTTGCTTCATGTTAGCAACCTCACGTTCAGTCCAGCCACACGCTGGAAGCCAGTATCGCCGGTGAAGAAGATATGTCCATCACCCAGTTGCAGGCAGCTGGCGGCCTGGAGCGCATCGGGTGTACGCAGTCCGTGGCGCACGCGGATCACGGTGGCGAGCTCGATCACTGTCTGGCTCAGCTCCACCCACACCAGATCGGGGCGGCTGAAAAAGGCATCAAACTGCGCCAGCGTATTATGGTTGTTTTCGCGCATCGGACGGACGCGGCACTCAAGCCACGAAAGCCGACTGACTGCGGCACCCAGATCGGGATGTTTATGCGCGGCTTGCGCCAGTGCATCCCTGACGCTTGTGCCGAAGGGTTCAGCGCCTTCGATCAGGTAGATCAGCGCACTGGCATCAAAAAACGCAATCACGCCGCACCCCAAGCCTCTCGCTCAGCGCCCAGCTCTGCATCCAGGGCAGCCTTGCCCTTAGTGTCCGAAGATGATTGTTTCAATAACCATTGCACAGCGCTTACCCCACTTGGTGCGAAAGTCTTGCCTTGCGTTAAGCGCTGGTACTCTTCTTCGGTCAGCACAACTGCGGCAGGGCGGTTACGTTTGACGATGTGCAACGGCCCATTGCGCAGCCCATCTTCGATGGCAGCAAAGCCTCTACGTTTTAATTCCGCACCGGTGAGTGAGTTCATATTGGCCTCTATTGGTACTAATAATGGCACTTATTATCATAGCTTGCGTACTAAATAGCAATAATGAGCCTTGCTTTTGCAAAAGTGGGCAACTCGTGGCTCACTTTTTATTTAATCACCGCGTGGGCACAAGAGCGTACCCACCCTACCTGGCTTCAAAATAATTCGACTCTGATGCCTTCGGTTGTACTGCACAACCCCTTTATTTCAAGCTACGGTGGTAGTGTCGTAAACTGTACGTGTTGTTGCTGACCGAAAATTGACCCACATAGAGGTGATCTGCTGATCGAAAATTGACCCAGGTGTTCTACTTGTTCTGCCTAATTTTTGGGCAGGAGATAAATGGTGATCACTA
>CAIZNF010000072.1 GCA_903934275.1 uncultured Nitrosomonadales bacterium | reverse complement strand
CCATAGTGATCACCATTTATCTCCTGCCCAAAAATTAGGCAGAACAAGTAGAACACCTGGGTCAATTTTCGATCAGCAGATCACCTCTATGTGGGTCAATTTTCGGTCAGCAACAACAATTACCGTTTGTTTGATTAACTCGGTAGCGCAGGGGTAGCGCAGGCAAAGAAAAAGGAGCTAGGCTATCAACCTAACTCCTTGATTTTTTTGGTAGGCACGAGCAGATTCGAACTGCTGACCCCTTGGATGTCGACCAAGTGCTCTAACCAGCTGAGCTACGCGCCTGTAGGGTCGCGCATTGTATCCGAAAGCCGATTGGGCTTCAAACGAAATACGCGCGCTACTCCAAAAATACGCAGCCAAATTATTGCCGCTCCGACTGCAAATCCGGTTAAGGGATATGGTCGCCTGTGTTTTCAATATCGTTGGTTTGCGCTGCCTGTTTTGCCACACCGGACAACAGCCTGTCAGGTGCAAGGCGGCGACCTTGAAGCATTCCCACCCCGATAAAACCCTGCGCACCATACAAACTAATTTTGCCATCGGGCAAGCCTGTGTCCAATCCCAATCGCTGCCCTTGTGCGAGGCGTTTGATTTGCACGGTATCCAATTGCAGCTTGGGCATGTCGGGCATCAGGGTTTCCAGCGGCAATATGCAGGCATCGCGCCCGGCATCGGTCATCGCTGCCAGTTGCTGCAAGTTATAGGCATCTTGCAAATCGAAATGGGCTATCGCGGTGCGGCGCAAACCAATCAGATGCGCCCCGCAGCCAAGCGCCGCGCCTATGTCTTCGGCAAGCGTGCGTATGTATGTGCCCTTGCTGCAACGTACGGTGATATCCATTTCGTTGTTGCTGAAAAAATTCAACACCAGCTCGTGTATCACTACGTTGCGCAACTCGCGCTCTATGGTTTCGCCCTTGCGGATATATTCGTAAAGTGGCTTACCCTTGTGCTTGAGCGCGCTGTGCATGGGTGGGAGCTGTTGAATTTCGCCGCGAAATTTTGCCAGTACGGTATCAACGTCCGCTTGTTCAATTTCGACCGGATGTTCCGCAATGATTTCGCCTTCGGCATCGCCGGTAGTGGTAGTTTGCCCGAGGCGCAACAAGGCGCGATAGGTTTTATCGGCATCCAGCAAGGCATTGGAAAATTTTGTGGCCTCGCCGAAACAGATCGGCAATAAGCCGGTGGCGAGAGGGTCGAGGGTGCCGGTGTGTCCGGCTTTTTCGGCCTGAAACAGTCGTCGGACTTTTTGCAACGCGATGTTGGAGCTCAATTCCAGCGGTTTATCGAACAGCAGCACGCCGTCGAGTTGGCGATAAGTTCGTGCCATGATGTTGGCTCGTAGCTGGTAGCCTGTAGCTTGTAGCAAAATCGGCTTGGCTACCCGCTACAAGCTACGCGCTACGAGCTGCCCCCTTTGTCACTGGCCACCGCCTGATCGATCAGTTGCGATAAGTGGCTACCTCGCTCGACGGAAGAATCGTAAACGAAATGCAGTTGCGGCATGATGCGCAGCTTGATGCTGCGCGCCAACTGCTTGCGCAAAAAACCGCTGGCGCTTTCCAAGCCTTGCTGCGCTTCTTCGTGTTTGCCATCCAGCCGTGTGAAAAAAATCTTGGCATGGGAATAATCGCCAGCCACTTCAACGCCGGTGATGGTCACGAGGTGCACGCGCGGGTCATTTATTTCGAGGCGCACCAGCTCGGCTATTTCGCGCTGAATCTGCTGGGCAACCCGATCAATCCTTGCAAAATTGCCCATTACAGCGCGCGCGCAACCTCAACGATCTCGTAAGCTTCGAGCTTGTCGCCCACCACCAGATCGTTGTAATTTTTCAATGACAAGCCGCACTCGAAATTAGCTTTCACTTCTTTAGCATCGTCTTTGAAGCGTTTCAGCGAATCCAGTTCGCCGTCATGAATCACCACGTCATCGCGCAACACGCGTACTTTAGCGCCGCGTTTAATCAGACCTTCAAGCACATAGCAACCGGCAATCGTGCCAACCTTGGAAACAGTGAACACTTGGCGCACTTCGACCATTCCGAGGATGACCTCCCTCTTCTCGGGAGCCAGCATACCGGACAGTGCCGCCTTGATCTCGTCCACCATCGCGTAAATGATATTGTAGTAGCGTATGTCCACGCCGGAAGATTCGGCGAGCTTGCGCGCGGCGGCATCGGCACGGGTATTGAAGCCGATCACAATCGCCTTGGAAGCCAGCGCAAGATTGATGTCCGACTCGGAAATCGCACCCACCCCGCCGTGAATCAGGTTAACCTTAACTTCGGCGGTGGAAAGCTTTTGCAGGGATTGCGCAATTGCCTCTGCAGAACCCTGCACGTCGGATTTCACGATCAACGACAAAGTGCGCACCTCACCCTCGGCCATTTGTTCGAACATATTCTCCAGCTTGGCGGCCTGCTGCTTGGCCAGTTTTACGCCACGGTATTTGCCCTGACGGAACAGCGCAATTTCACGCGCACGTTTCTCGTCCGCCATCACCATCAATCCCTCACCGGCGGCAGGCACTTCGGATAACCCTTGAATCTCCACCGGGATAGATGGCCCCGCTTCGTTAACTATCTTGCCGGTTTCGTCCAGCATGGCGCGCACGCGTCCAAACACCGAACCAACCAACACCGCATCACCGCGCCGCAAAGTACCGGACTGGATCAGCACGGTAGCGACCGGCCCCTTACCCTTGTCAAGGCGCGCTTCTATCACCAAACCCTTGGCGTGTGTGGTGCGAGGTGCCTTCAATTCCAATACTTCTGCTTGCAGCAACACGCCTTCAAGCAGTTGGTCGATGCCTTGCCCAGATTTGGATGAAACCTCGACAAACATCGTATCGCCGCCCCAGTCTTCCGGTACCACGCCTTCGGCGACCAGCTCCTGTTTAACGCGCTCGGAATTAGCTTCGGGCTTGTCGATCTTGGTCACTGCCACCACCAGCGGCACGTTACCAGCCCTGGCATGATGGATGGCTTCTTTGGTCTGCGGCATCACGCCGTCATCGGCGGCCACTACCAGAATCACGATGTCGGTTGCCTTGGCACCGCGCGCGCGCATAGCGGTAAAAGCTTCATGCCCCGGTGTATCGAGAAAGGTAATCATGCCGCGCGGAGTATCGACGTGATATGCGCCAATGTGCTGGGTGATACCTCCCGCTTCGCCGGAAGCGACACGGGTGCGGCGGATGTAATCCAGCAACGAGGTCTTGCCGTGATCGACGTGACCCATCACGGTGACGACCGGTGCGCGCGGCTCCAGCACCGCATCGTGATGCACCTCCGTATCGAGCAGGTAAGCATCGGGATCATCCAGTTTGGCAGCCTTCGCGACGTGCCCCATTTCCTCCACCACGATCATTGCAGTTTCCTGATCGAGCACCTGATTGATGGTCACCATCGAACCCATTTTCATCAACACTTTGATAATTTCGGCTGCTTTGACGGTCATTTTTTGCGCCAGCTCGGCAACGGTAACAGTTTCCGGAACCGACACTTCATGCACGATGGGTTCAGTCGGCAAAGAAAATGCGTGACTCGACTCCGCAACTGCATGCTTGTTGTGCCTGTCATGGCGCGGCGCACGGATCGGTGTCGCCCATACAGCAGTCTTTTCGCCGGTTTTGACGGGCGTGCGTTTCTTGTGCCCCTTTTCGTCCCACGGGCTGGCCTTGGCTTCGGGCTTGGGTTTTTTGCTCGGCTTGGCTATCTTGTCTCCGGGCTTGGGGGTCGGCTTGTGCAACGTGCCTTCGGCCAAGTTAACCGCCGGTGCTGCCGCAACGACAGGTGCTGCTACGGTTTCCTCTTTCGCCACGGGAACAACAGGCTGCGGTTCCGGCTCAACTGCCTTCTTGATTGTTTTGCGCTTACTGCGTTCTTGCTTGGCTTGCGCTTCGGCTGCTTGGCGCGTCGCCAATTCCGCTTGCAAACGCGCCTCTTCCCCGCGCGTAGCCAACTCCCGCTCGTTCAAAACAGTGATACCCTCACCTTTAGCCGGAACAGCGGCAGGTTCGACGGGCACAACGATTTCCGCAGTAGCTGTCGATGCCACTACGCGGCGTTTGCGCACTTCCACTTGAATGGTGCGTGCCCGCCCAGAACTGTCGGCTTTTTTAATTTCCGTGGTTTCGCGCCGGTTCAGTGTAATTTTTTTAGTGGGCTTCTCAGCACCATGCGCTTGGCGCAAATGTTCCAGCAATAGCGCCTTATCCTTTTCGGATACCGTGTCGGATTCCTGCTCTTTGCCAACCCCAGCCGCTTTCAACTGCTCAAGCAGCAAGGCAACTGGCAATCCCAGTTCGATCGCAAACTGCGCTATGTTCATTTTTCCCATTACCATCCTTTAAACCCAAATTAGCCATTAGACGTAGGTCGGGCTTTAGCCCGACATGTCGGGTTAAAACCCGACCTACAACGCATTGATTTTATTGATGCCGCCCCAGCTAATAAATAATCCTTACCAACTCAGGCAAACCAAGGTGCGCGTGCCGCCATAATCAACGTGTTAGCACGTTCGCTATCCATACCTGAAAGCTCCACTAATTCATCCGCATCCAAATCCGCCAATTGATCCTGCGTCGCCACCCCTTTGGCCGCCAGCGTGCGCGCGGTTTGCTCGTCCATGCCTTCCAGCTTGAGCAAATCTTCGATACCGTGCTCCACTTTTTCTTCGTTTGCAATTGCCGCATTCAACAGTGCATTGCGCGCTCGGCTGCGCAATTCGTTCACCGTCGCTTCGTCAAACGACTCAATTTCCAACATTTCTTCCAGAGGCACATACGCCACTTCTTCCAGCGTATTAAATCCTTCCTGAACCAGAATATCGGCGACCTCTTCGTCCACATCCAGTTTTTCTATGAACACTGCGCGTGTCTTGGAAAATTCTTCGTTATGTTTTTCGCTGGACTGCTCGACAGTCATAATGTTGAGTTCCCACCCAGTCAACTCACTGGCCAAACGCACGTTCTGACCGCCACGACCGATTGCCTGTGCCAGATTCTCCTCTTCGACAACCACGTCCATACTGTGCTTTTCTTCGTCGACCACGATACTGTTTACTTCGGCGGGAGCCAATGCATTGATGACGTAAGTGGCCGGGTCTTCCGCCCAGAGAATAATGTCCACACGCTCGCCGGCAAGCTCGTTGGTCACGCCCTGTACGCGAGAGCCGCGCATCCCGACGCAGGTCCCGATGGGATCGATGCGAGGATCATGAGATTGCACCGCAATCTTCGCGCGCGATCCGGGATCACGCGCTGCACTGATGATTTCAAGAAGGTTTTCTTCAATCTCCGGCACTTCCAGTTCAAATAACTTGACCAACAACTCGTTTGAAATGCGCGACAGGATCACCTGCGGGCCGCGTGCGCTGCGATCCACGCGCAACAAATGCGACTTGACACGGTCACCGACGCGCAAATTTTCCTTCGGGATCATTTGTTCGCGTGGCAGCAAGGCTTCGATTTTACCAAATTCGATGATCGCGCTGCCGCGTTCAAGCCGTTTCACCGTGCCTGAAACCAGATGTTCCTTGCGATCCATGAAATCGCTCAGCACTTGCTCGCGCTCCGCATCACGGATCTTCTGGAAAATTACCTGCTTCGCGGCTTGTGCCCCGATACGCCCGAAATCAATGGACTCCAATGGCTCCTCGATAAACTCGCCGAGCTGAATAGCGGTATTGCGCTTCTGTGCTTCTTCCAGCTTGATGTGCATGTCCGGTGTCTCGAAGGTTTCGTCGTCCATCACCTCCCAGCGGCGAAAGGACTCGTATTCGCCAGTGTTGTGATCTATCGAAACCCGCACATCGGCTTCATCGGTAAAACGTTTTTTGGTCGCAGAGGCAAGAGCCGACTCCAACGCTTCGAATACAACCTCCTTGTCCACGCTTTTTTCACGCGACAACGCATCGACCAGCAACAAAATTTCACGGCTCATACTCAATTCTCCGGCTAACGCAGGGTGGGTTTGAAACCCGCCCCTACAAATTCGGCACCAAACGCGCCTTGTCCAAATTCGACAGTTCGATTGCTACCTGACTGCCATCCACATCCAACTGCAATATCCCGTCGCTCACTCCGCCTATCACACCGGCGAAATTCTTGCGCCCCGCCAGCGGCATACGCAGCTTAAGTTGCACCTTTTCACCCGCGAAACGTACAAAGTCCGCTTCCTTTTTTAGCGGCCTGTCCAACCCCGGAGACGAAATTTCGAGACGCTCATAAACAACATTCTCGACTGGAAACAGCCGCGTCAATTGATTGCTCACCACCTGGCAATCATCCACCGAAATCCCTCCCGGTTTATCGATGAACACGCGCAACATACCGCGCCCCGATCGCTCGAAATCCACCAGCTCATAACCCAGGCCGTTTACTGTTGTTTCGACCAGCTTCATTAGGTCCATAATTACTGCCCACAAATAAAAAACGGGCTCGAAGCCCATCTCAAAACGCGGCGCATTGTAACAAAACTGGCGCTTAAAGGGAATTAACTTAAACCTAGAAAAAGCAGTTGTCCACGAAAGGCACGAAAAGCACGAAAAAATTCAAAAAACTCCATGCTACAAATTGATATCTAAACGGATGAGTCTCGGAACCGATGCAACTTTTTGTTTTATCTCGTGCCTTTCGTGTTTTTCGCTAACCAATGACTTGGCGCACGTTTCACCGCGCTTAGTCAGATAGCTAGCAGCCTGTCTGACTTCCTCGAATAAAAAACGCCAAAAAAACCAACAAATTACCATTG
>CAIZNF010000071.1 GCA_903934275.1 uncultured Nitrosomonadales bacterium | reverse complement strand
TTTTGCTTGTTGACCTGCCCGATCAAACCGGTCACGGCACGGAATCCGCCCTTGAACAGCGAAAAGAATCCTTTTTCGCTGCCATCCTGTTTGCCGGCAAAGACAAACTGATCGAATTTCAATTTGGTATCAGCGCGCACCGCGACGAAGCCACCATCTTGCATTTTGATTTGTGCGGAAGCTGTCGGCACGGATGTCAGCGTGTCACCTTCGCTAACCGCATCGCCTTTTTTCGCCTGACGTGTCTGCCCTGCGGGGTTGGTAATCTGCACATCTCCGCTGACGAATTGAACGTGCCCGGCTACTGACGCATAAACCGGCTGAGACATAACCACCGAGCATGCAAGCAACATGCCTAAGCAAGCTAGAAATTTTTTACTGCTGTTCATGATGACACCTCACGCAAATAAATTATTTAAAATCACGGCGAATAGTCAGGGATACATCTGTGCGATCCGAACTGTATATAGCCAGATTCGAATTCTTTCTGGAGAAAGCTATTTGCGGCTTGGCCGTCCACAGCTTGTCGAAATGCCAATTTACGCCAAGTGACAAATCAATAGTCGATTCACTGCGCCTTGCCATAATCAAATTATTCAAATTGCCATAATCAGCATTTTGCCAGCCTAGGCCAACAACTCCTTCCGCTTGCTCTGCAATCTCAATTTGCCCTCCAATACGTAAACCTTTAAAACGTTTTTTTCCATCGGTACGACCACCATTTGGCAGCCCGGCAGATATGGCAGGCGCGACATCAAGCTCCTTCCCAAAATAAGCACTACCAAACAAGGCGTTTTTGCTGCCCGGAAATACATGCACCCACCCGCCGCCAATAACCGCTTGGTCAGTATCTCCCTCAATGCGCGCATCTGTCGTGGGTGATGTGGGAGGAAAGCCGGAAGCTCTACTCTTTCCAAGCTGCGCAAAAGCACTCAACTGATCGCTGGCACTGAATGAGTGTTGCCACTCCGCACTCAATCCAAGCGCATCACGGCGCATGGAGTTTGCCGTATAAGACTGCCCGCCAGTCAATGAGAGCTTATAAGTATTTTGCTCTTCGCCATACATCAGGCCAAAACGGCCATCTAAACTGGCCGAGTCATAGGCAGTCTGGGTCGAATTGCCATGCTGACGAATGTCGGCTCCCACGTACACGCCCCAATTTGCATTCAGACTACGGCTGATTTCCCCTCCCGCATTAACCCCTTCATAAACACCTTTAAGCTTGGTGGCCGGCGGCAACTGATCTCCCGGAAACAAGCCAGCCCACGGGGACGTTGGGGCGAATGTAAATGTTTGAGTGCTGCTGCTTGCAATATTGCCGTCATACCCGATCACGCCCTCTGCGTACCCGGTAATACGTGTTTGCTTGGCTTGTTCATACGCAATAATCGCATCCAGATATTTCTGAATAGCAACACGCGCCGCTTCGGGCGGGTTTTGTTTCAACACGGCATTGAACTCAGTTTCGGCGCGCTGCAAATCGCCGAGCTGATAATAAGCGCGAGCCATATCCAATCGCGCACCGGCGAAATTCGGATCAACCGCCAGCACCCGCTCGAAGGCAAGCGTCGCCTTGTCCGCCTTGCCACTATCTAGCGCAGCGATACCGAGTAGATAATCAAAACGAACTTCGCCGGAACGTTCAAACTCCAGCGGTTCCAGCAAGGTATACGCTTCGGCTGGCTTGCCGTTTTTAATCAACTCATCGGCATCGCGCAACAGCTTTTCATGCGCCTCGCTCTCGATTTGTTTGCTAGGTTTGATTTCGGGGCCAGGCATAGATTTTTGCGCGCCATGTCGATCCTCGGCAAGGCGCAATGTGCTACTGTCCGCCCTGCCCACTACAGCATTATCCTGCAAGGTAATCAACAGGCTACTGCCTTCAATTTTGGTGTTATAAGCCAACATTTTGTCAAGATTAATCACCAGGCGTGTGCGTCCACCAGTCTCGGCAACACTGGAGCCACGTACACCTCCTTTAGCAAAATCCTGATCGGACTTACCCGATCCGTTTGAAGTGTCGGGAAAATCAAGCACAATACGCGGCGGGTTGTCGATGGCAAGCCCAGCTCCGACCGGCAAACTGGCCAGTGGTTGCGCCAATTCAATCCTGATCATCGTCGTTCCGTTACCGATATCGCCAACATTCAATGCGACAATGCTGTTCTGCGCGTATGCCCAGTTTGCAAACGACATCAATCCGAAAAATATCCAACATTTAAGGCTTTTGTATTTCACTATTGGCATCCCCCACAAAACGCATCCTGTCCGATATTATCACGTTAGTGAAAGTATTGATTCAACCTAGAAAGAGCAGTTAGCCTCTCATATTTGTGTGTTAGCCCGTATGGTGTTTGGTTTTTGTATATTTGATGCCACTCACCCGTTAGGTGGGTGTCTCTGCAACATCAAAGTTAACGGTTGGTTTGACTGGTGGGGCTTCTATTGGTTCATCCTAGAAACGGCAGTTCAATCCGCAGATTACGCAGATTAACG
>CAIZNF010000070.1 GCA_903934275.1 uncultured Nitrosomonadales bacterium | reverse complement strand
TCACCCAGTAGGTGGGTCGGCAGCTCAGTATTGCTTGTTGTTTAATCGGCGAAAATCTGTGTAATCTGCGGACAACTGCTTTTTCTAGGTTCATTGTTGGCTACGTTTTTCCAACCTGCGAAAAGACAGAGCTGGTGGGTAATTTAGGCTCAATTCTAACTATGGGGGAGGCGCGGCTTGCGTAGAATGCACACTGGGTGTTTCAAGAAAACACTCTGTCGCACAAACTTTATTGACATACGGAATATTATTAAATTTATTAAACGCCGACTATGAAAATCCCGCTTATTCCTTCGTTGTTTAAGACAAAAAAACACGATACCGGACGGGTGGCTGTCGCCTTTGGCGAGCATGGGGTTTATCTGGCACAAATCAAATTGACCGATGCGATGCCGTGCGTGGTGCGTTGCGAGTACCACGAAATGCGCACGGTGTCTGCTGCCGCGCTGGAAAAATTGAGCCGCGAGGCAAATCTGGGTCGATGCAAATGCATCACGCTGTTGGCTCCGAGCGAATATCAGATGCTGATGATTGAGGCTCCCGCCGTTCCCGATAATGAGTTGAAAACTGCGGTACGTTGGAAAATAAAGGACAGCCTGAATTACCATGTCGAGGATGCCACAATAGACGTGTTACCGGTTCCCGCAGGAAAATCCGGTTCTGAGCGTGCGAAGTCTATTTATGTGATTGCCGCGTCTAATACCATTATTAAAAAGCATGTTGCGCTATTCGGGCAGACAAAAATTGAACTGGATGTGATCGACATTCCCGAGCTGGCACAGCGCAATATAGCCGCACTGTTCGAACGGGGAGACCAAGCTCTGGCGGTGCTGGCATTCGATGATAATGGCGGTTTGATGACGTTTACGGCAGGCGGAGAACTGTATTTGTCGCGGCTCATTGAAATCACTGTCGGACAGTTGCGGGATGCCAATGAAAGCCTGCGTAAACAGTTCCGCGAACGTGTGGAGTTTGAGTTGCAGCGTTCACTGGATTACTTCGACAGCCAATTTAGCCACATGACCGTCGATCGTGTGCTGGTTTGTGCTCCGGATAATACCGGTTTGGTGGAATTTCTGGCTGCAGCGGTCGACATGAAAGTGGAAAAACTGGACTTGTCGCAAGTAATGGACATCAGCGCGGCTTCGGCGCTTGCCGATAGCGATTTTGCCGCGCATGCGCTGCTGTCATTGGGCGCAGCACTGCGTTCGGAAGGGCGTGCGCCATGAGCTTGCAGATTAATCTGCTCAATCCGCTATTCAGGAGAAAACCAAGCTATTTTTCGTTGTCGACCATGTTGCAGGCGTTGGGTTTTATTATGCTGGGTTCACTGGCTTTTTTTGGTTATGTGACTTTCCATGAACGCCAACTCAACAATCAGTTTGGTGAAGAGGCCAAGCGATTTGAAACAGAAAAAGCGCGCATGATTCTTTTGGAGGCGGAGTTTTCACCGAAACAGTCCACTCAGGGGTTGCAGGATGAGATACAGCAGATGGAAAAGAAGCTGGCCACCCAAGCCGCATTGATTGAGACCATGAAAGAGAGTGCGGGGGGCAACACGGCCGGTTATTCGGAATATATGCGCGCCTTTTCGCGCCAGGCGGTACCGGGTTTATGGTTGACCAGTTTTAAACTGGCCGGTGATGGATCGGAAATTAACTTGAGTGGAGCGGCGTTGGACCCTGAATTGTTGTCAGTTTACATCCAGAAACTTGGCGAGGAAAAAGTAATGCATGGCATAGCCTTCTCTACCCTGCAAATTAAAGCCGGTACAGTGGGCGGCTTGAGTCCCGCTTCTCTGCCGCGTTACGTGGAGTTCACGCTGAATTCGATGCCGGGTGGCATTGCCGGGAAATGAGGCACGAATGAAACATTATTGGGAATTAATACGCCTCAAAATAGATGGCATGTTGTTGCGCGAACGCGTGATGATTTTCGTCGCAATTGCATTTGTGGCGATTTCGTTGACCAGTACGATGCTGTTGAATCCTCTGCTGGCAAAGCAGAAAGCACTTTCGGCGCAGTTATTGCAGCAGCAGGGGAAGGTGAAAAGCCTGCAAGCGGAAATACAAACCGCGCTTCAATCTAAAAAAGAGGATGGAAGCGCGCCGTTGCGGGTACGTTTGGCGCAACTCGAACAGCAATTGAAAACGCAAGATGAACACCTGCAAGGCAGCAGTAGCCGCATGGTGGAACCCGGTGAAATGGGTGGTATGTTGAAAAAAGTATTGGCTAAAAATGGCAAGTTGCAATTGGTTACGCTGGAAACTTTACCGGTAAGCACGGTTAGGGCGCAAGTCCCGAACGCCAAAAACAACCAGAATCAAATTTTTAAACACAGTGTAAAAATTACCTTGCGCGGCGGCTATCTGGACTTGCTGCAATATCTCACTGAGGTAGAAAAATCCCCGGTAAAGTTGTACTGGGGTGACATGAGTTTCAATGTGGACAAGTACCCTGACGGGGTGCTTGTCTTGAACTTGTACACGTTGAGTTTGGATAAGGCATGGTTGAGGGTATGATCAGGGGCCAAAAGGCAGATGGTCAACTGACCAAGCTGGCGAACAAGGCTGGCCTAGTCATTGGTTATGCCTTCTGTTTTCTGTCTTCTGCCATCTGTTACGCCGAGGAATTGCCCGACCCTACCCGTCCGCCCGCTATTATCAATATTCCAGATCCGGCGACGGGGGGGGGGGCTCCGTCAGGCTTGCAATCCATTATTATTTCAAAAACACGACGCGCCGCCATTATCGACGGCGAAACCGTTGAATTGAGGGGTAAACATGGTGATGCTACATTGATTGAGGTGAGTGAAACTGGCGTAGTGTTGCAGGGAGCACAGGGGCGTCAAGTATTGACGCTGTTTCCCGATGTGCAAGTTATGCAAAAAAATGTTCAGGCTGCGCCCGGTTTATCCGTAAAGGAGGGCGGGATAGAGCAAAAAACCAAGCTGGAAGCACGCAAGGAGCGTAAATGAGAGTTTCGATAATGTTGTGTGCATGTCTGCTGCTGTTGGCGGGCTGTGTTGCACCGACTGCTCGAATTCAGACGGCAGATGCTATTCAGCGCGAAATGAATCAGGCCGTGCAAGATAGCGTCAAGCCAAGCAGGGTGGACGAGGTAAATAATGCCTTGCTGCCGCCGCTGGCAATGATTATGCCCAAGATGGGAAAGCCGTTGGAATCGAAATTCGATTTAACGGTTAATAATACGCCGGTCGGGCAGGTGTTTATGGCGATCGCGTCGGGCACACGTTACAGCCTGCTGCTGCATCCTGATGTTAGCGGCAGCGTATCCTTGAACTTGAAAGATGTGACGGTGCTTGAAGCGCTCGAAGCGATCCGCGAGATGTATGGTTACGATTACAAACTTGATGGTTCGCGGATATACATTCAGCCGATAGCAATGCAGACGCGGCTTTTTCAGGTGAATTATCTGACCGGGCAGCGCACCGGAAACTCCTCGTTGCAAGTGAGCGGTAGTGGTGGTACTAGCGGCTCCAGCAGCAGTAATGTGGGGATGAGTTTTAGTGCTGATTTTTGGACAGAATTGCAAACAGCCTTGACGGCTATTTTGGGTGGTAAAGGCAGTATAGTGATCAGCCAGATGTCCGGTGTGATCGTGGTGCGCGCCATGCCGGAAGAGCTAAAAAATATTGCGGCTTATCTCAAGGCTTCGCAAATTTCCATTGAACGGCAAGTAATTATTGAAGCGAAAATTGTCGAGGTGCGTCTGAACGATGCATTCCAAAGTGGGGTTAACTGGGCCGCATTCCAGCGGCCTGCATTGGGTAATAGCCCAAATAGTACGCTGTCGACAGGGCAGTTGGGAGCAGGGGCATCTTTACCGCAAACGGCGGCAACTGTCGGTACAGCAGTGGGCACGGTGCTGGCATCCAGCATACCTGGCTCAATCTTTGGTTTGGCGTTTCAAACCAATAATTTTGCGGCTTTGCTCAGTTTTCTGGAGTCGCAGGGGAATGTGCAAGTGTTATCCAGCCCCCGTATTGCGGCGATCAATAATCAAAAAGCGATACTCAAGGTGGGCGTGGATGAAGCCTATTTCGATGGTGGTGGTGGGTCGGTTACTACTACCACTAATGGGGTGACCACGACAACAAGCTCGCCGCCAGGTTCGTTGAAGATTTTTTCGGGAATAGTATTGGATGTCACCCCGCGCATAGATCAAAATAACGAAATTATCCTGCATGTACATCCTTCGGTGACTGACGTGCAATCTATTACAAAGTCAGCCACTGTTGGAGGTAGTAATTATTCGGTGCCAATGGCATCCAAAACAGTTTCAGAGACAGATAGTATTATTCGCGCTCGCGATGGACAGGTTGTGGTGATTGGCGGCCTGATGAGGCAGTCCAATTACAACGACCATTCTGGCATGCCCGGCTCGACCAAGTCTATGTTTGGGCAAACCAAGCAAACCAGCCAAAAAAGCGAGTTGATTATTCTGCTGAAACCCACCGTGGTGGATAGCGAAAAAGATTGGTCGGAAGACATCGCACAAAGCCGTGACCGTTTCAACGGCCTGCTGAAATCACCTTCGAGCAATAAACCATGAGCCAGAAGACAGAGGACAGAGGCTTTACCGCGGCTGTGCCGCGCAATCTTCTTGAGCGTGCCGCGCGGCGGCACACAAACGGCTGCCCTCTGCCTTTTGATATCTGATATGTATCTAAAACACTTTGATCTGCGCGAAGCACCTTTCAGTCTGACACCGGACACTAGCTTCTTTTTTGCCTGTTCGAGTTACCAGGAAGCGCTCAACACCTTGCTGGTGGCGGCGCGCAACGGTGAGGGTTTTATCAAGATTACCGGTGAAGTGGGAAGCGGCAAGACGCTGTTATGTCGCAAGTTTTTATCCGCGTTGAACCAGGGACGCCAATCCACCACGTTAATCGGCACACAGGATCACAGCGTTGCTGCCGCCCCCGCAGCGCGCTTTATTACAGCTTATATTCCCAATCCCTATCTGGAGCCGCGCGCTTTGCTGTTGGCGCTGGTGGAAGAATTCCGCTTGCCGGTAGGAAAAGATGCCGACCAGCATCAGTTGTTGAAGGCGTTGACGGGCACGCTGCTGGAGTGCGCGCGCAACGGTCTGCGTGTTCTGG
The DNA here is from genome assembly GCA_903934275.1 of uncultured Nitrosomonadales bacterium. GTDB lineage: Bacteria > Pseudomonadota > Gammaproteobacteria > Burkholderiales > Gallionellaceae > Gallionella. The sequence goes on along the minus strand of CAIZNF010000070.1, from coordinate 3,115 downwards.
TCTGCCTGGACGAGGCGCAAGCCATGCCGTTGGAGAGTATCGAAGTGCTGCGTTTGCTGACCAATCTCGAAACCGAAAAACGCAAGTTGTTGCAGGTGGTGTTGTTCGGCCAGCCGGAACTGGATGAACATTTGAGCCACCATTCGGTGCGCCAATTGCGCCAGCGCATCAGCTTTCAATATAATTTGAAAGGGTTGCGTAATGACGAGCTGGACCGTTATTTGCGCCATCGCTTGGCAGTGGCCGGATTTTTTGGTGAGACGCTGTTCACTAGAAATGCAGTTGCCAAATTGCACCGCATTACCGGTGGCACACCAAGGTTGGTCAACATCGTTGCGCACAAGGCATTAATGCTGGCGTTCAGCGAGGGACTGCAACAGGTGTCAGTCAAGCATATCCGCGATGCCGCCGCCGACACGCCGGAAGTACACCGCGATTGGCAGCCATGGGGAATTGCCGCTATGGCGGCAACACTAGCATCCTTGGGCGCTGCATGGGTGGCGCTACAATGAAGGAGCATCTGAAATTTAGTATTTCACCCCAACAGTGACCGGGTGGGCAATAAACGGTTGGACACGCTACGCTTTGCCCAACCTTCCATGAGAAAATAGCTTCCCGCTTTTGGTTCCGGCTCGCCCGGTTTAACATGAGTGTCATCAATCAGGTTTTAAATCAAATTGAGCAGCGTGGCGCACAAAGGCTGCCAGGGCAAAACATGGTGCGGGCTGTTCCGCCTGCGCGTGATATGCGCAAACTCAAAATCGCATTGTTGGTTCTGGGTGTGGTTTTGGCAATTTGCGCACTGGCATGGCAAAGGTGGACGACAAAGAAACCGGTTGTTGCGGCGACAAACAACGTTCATGTTAAACCTGTTGTAGCTATCGCTGCACCGGTATCTGTTATACCAATATCGGGCATCCCAGCATCGGATACACCCGCATCAGGCATTGTAGGCGAGCCGGTAGCGGAAGCGCTCGCGCCCAAATCGCGATTGAGTGCGGAATTGAGCGAAGTTTTTCCATCTTCCTTTCAGACGAAAAAAAATAACTCTGCCGCCGAAGCAGCTGCATCGGCTAAATCCTCGAGCAAATCGACCAAGCCATTATTGAGCCCGCACAGCCAGCCGACAGGCCGTTATGCTGCCGCACCGACAAAGCCGGTGAACAAATCGAGCAAATCGAACGAGCCGCCGCAAAGCCACAGCGGTATGCCGGTGAAGCAAATCAGCACGGCGCAACAGGCCGATGCAGAATTTCACAAGGCGACCGGGTTGGCGCAGCAGGGAGGCATCGCCGCTGCCTTGGCTGGATATGAGGCGGCGTTGCATCTGAATCCGGGGCATGATGCGGCACGCCAAGCACTGGTGGCGCTGCTGCTGGAAAGCAAGCGTAGCGCGGATGCCGAGCGGGTATTGCTCGATGGGATAAAAAGCAGGCCGGAACAGGCGGGGTTTGCCATGTTGCTGGCGCGCCTGCAAGTGGAGCGCGGTGCGGTTGATGAGGCTTTGATAACGCTGGAAAGATCGCTGCAATTTGCCAATCGACAAGCTGATTATCAGGCTTTTCTCGCGGCGTTGTTGCAACGCCAGAATCGGCACAATGAGGCAATCGCGCATTACCAGATCGTGCTGCAACTCGTTCCGAATAATGGTATTTGGCTGATGGGTTACGGTATTTCACTGCGAGCGGCGCAACGCAATGCCGAGGCAAAAGACGCGTTCAAGCGTGCGCTCGAGACACAAACGCTCAGCCCCGAATTGCGTGAGTTTGTGCAGCAAAAACTCAAGGGGCTTTGATTTCATTTTTCTATCAATAGTGCAGCAACGTAGGGCGGGTTTTACCTGCCAGACATAGCTGTCTGGCACAGCTCGACCTACAAATTAATTTCCCGTTTGAAGGGGAAATGAAATAACAGGGCGGAGGACAATTCAGAGATTCACATCACTTCAAAAACATTTGCAGCACTTTCTGCGCGCAATCTTGCAAGCACATTTCTGCCGTTTTTATCACCAGTTCAGGTGAATCGGGTGGCTCATAGACAGAAGAAATTCCGGTGAACTGGCTGATCTCTCCCGCACGCGCTTTTTTGTATAGCCCCTTTACATCGCGCTGCTCGCATACGTCGATTGGGCATTGGCAATAAATTTCAATAAATTCCCCCGGCTTTACCATGGCGCGCGCTTTATTGCGATCTTCGCAGAACGGCGAAATAAACGCCGTCAACACAATTACACCTGCCTCCATGAAAAGTTTGGCGACTTCGCCGACCCGGCGGATATTTTCCGCTCTGTCTGCTGCCGAAAATTCCAGATCACCGCACAATCCGTGGCGTACGTTATCGCCATCCAACACGAATGTCCGGCATCCCATGCGATGCAGATGCTCTTCCACGGTATGTGCCAGAGTTGATTTGCCCGCGCCGGAAAGCCCGGTAAACCAGAGGATGGCCCCGCGATGCCCGTTCATCGCTTCGCGCCGCTCGCGAGTTACCGTAGCGTGATGCCACACGACATTGTTTGAAATTGGAGAGGTGCTTTTATTCATCACGCATGGTTTTCATCAAGTCATTTTGAAACTGCTGTGTTTTCTTGTTCATGGTAAACCTGCTGTTTAATCCCATTTCTTTATCATTGTAGTGCAACAACGTAGGGCGGTTTCTACCCGCCAGATATAGCTGGCGGGCATAGCACGATCTAGAAATTTCTTTCTATTTGTAAGGGTAAATGGAATAAGCGCGTTAGAAAAAACATGGGTAGAGCTCAATACTATTCACTTAACCGTTCGTGGTGAGCTTGTCGAACCACCAGCTACGCAACCAGAGCCCTTCGACAAGTTCAGGGCGAACGGAAATTTTATTAAGTGAACAGCATTGGAGTAGAGCTGCATTTTCGCGTCAGCCGGTGGTCAATTTTCCCCGCCGCCGATTCTATCCCAGAACAATCCCGATTGCCTCACGTTGCGGGGTTCATGGTTTTCGCCGACTTCGCTGGCGGGGGGCACGCTATCCGCTTGTGTGCGAGGAGAGCTGGTTGGTTCTGTCTTGCCTGAAGTTGCCGGGCGCGCTCCGGGCCGCTCTGGGCCGCTCCGGGCCGCTCGGAGCGTAAATTTGCCCTATT
>CAIZNF010000069.1 GCA_903934275.1 uncultured Nitrosomonadales bacterium | reverse complement strand
GCCCACCATGTCGGGCAGAGCCCGACCTACATTTTGGTGCCGGCTTGTCCGGCTTAGTACAATGGAATGTACCCTTCTGCGTGATTATTGCTGCTTTGAATGAGGGATGGGATAAGGCTCGCGCGCAATGGCGCTCAGGCGTTCAATATCTTTCAAAATGATATGTCTGCGGTCTGTGACGATCACCCCTTCTTCCTGGAAGCGGGTAAAAATTCGACAGACAGTTTCTTCGGCAATACCCAGATAATTGCCGATGTCGCCGCGCGACATGCTTAAGTTAAATTGGGTGGGAGAGTAATTGCGCATGGCAAAACGCCGCGACAGTGACAACAAGTAGGTTGCCAGCCGCTCTTCGGCTTTCTTTTTGCCGAGCAGCAGCATCAACCCCTGGTTGTGCTTTATCTCCTTGCTCATCATCCTGAGCATTTGATAATGCACCGACGGAACTTGCCGCGCCAGCTCCTCAAAACAATCCAACGAAATTTCGCACACCGAGGTAGTTTCCAGCGCTGTTGCTTCGCCGTTATAGCGTTTTTCGTCTATAGCGTTCAACCCGATAAGTTCACCGGGAATGTGGAAGCCGGTAATTTGCAGACGGCCATCATTGGTGGAGATATGGGTTTTAATCGATCCGCTACGGATGGCAAAAACGAAAGTAAATTCTTCACCTGCACGGTAAAGCACTTGGCCGCGTTTGAACAGGCGCTTTCTTTTCACATAGCGGTCAAGCAGCACCGTGTCCACACTATCCAATCCCATAGGCAGACAAAGCTGGTAAAGGCCACAGTTTTGACAGGATATCGCAACACAGTTCGATTCTTGTATAGTTTGCCGCGACATATCCACTCCGCTTGTGCAGTGAAAATCTGCTGCGCAAATTCATGATGAAGCGCAACAGTCAATAAAGGCTCGGGTGCAGAACACCCGAAGTTTTAAAATATACCTCCAATGGAAGTTTCAACCACAGGGTTTTGCGCACCCACCGCTCCTACTGTGCCACAAAATAATCAAGGGATACAGCGCAAGACAAAATTGGGCGAGAAAGCGCAGTTTACGCGCCGATATCCGAAAAACTTTTGGCCGAGCGTCCGAATGAGCATTTCGAGCACGATTTCAACACCGCATGCACCCTTCAGTGCTTGTGGGTGGATAGCAAGTGAGCCTCTACCACAAATTCATCTTGGGTCGAATTTTGGAGAATGTTTTTTCAACACAGGCTTCATCAGCATATCCTTTTTGATGACATGGTTAATCAGCCAGTCATGCAACAAAGCAGTAAAGTGTTCAACGGCTGACGCTGACCATTCATCACCGATTTCTTGCTGTAACTGATCAATCTTTTTGATTAATTCATCATGATGATTGGCGCAAATGTTCGATTTGCGTGTAACCTGCGGCACTGGCAATTCTTTCTTCTCTGTCAAAATGTTCTTTTGAATACTGGGAGAGGCTACTGAGTTCAGTGGTTAGTTCACCCCCGATTTATTGTCACCAAACTGCGCTCTTCGTACTAAACTCGTCAAATTATCTCCACAAAATCCAGTTACTGTAAAACTCGGATTTTATTATTTCACTTCAGTGACAAATCGATCGCGCGGCATCCTGACTTTTTTCAGATTCACTAACCAGTCCTTGTCTGCTTCCCGATAGCCCAGCGGCAGGATGGTCACACTCTTTAGACCTTTGGCCAACAGGTTCAATATGTCATCCAAGGCTTTATTGTCGAACCCCTCCATGGGAGTGCTATCTACCTCCTCAAATGCTGCCGCAACTAACGCCACGCCTAAGCCAATGTAGGTCTGTTTTGCAGCGTGTTGGAAATTTTCCTCTGCGCTACGCAAAGGGTATTTTCCCAAAAGCATTTTGCGGTAGCTTTCCCAGCCTTCGTTTATTGAGCCACGCTCCTGATTGGTCAAATCAAACATCATGTTAATTCGATCCTCCGTGTAGTTGTCCCACGCGGCAAAAACAAGCAAGTGTGAGCAATCGGTAATTTGTGATTGATTCCAGGCAATGGCTTTGATTCTTTCTCTAACTTCGGGGTTGGTTACCACAATGATCTCAAACGGCTGCAAGCCACTAGATGTAGGCGTTAAGCGCACAGCTTCCAAAATGCGATCTACCTTTTCTTGCGACACCCCTTTTTTAGGATCCATTTTTTTCGTTGCATAGCGCCATTTTAATTTCTGAATTAAGTCCATCATAATTTCCCCCGGGGTCAATAATCTAAGCGGTAATCTAGCAGATGCCCTGAATGTTGGCCTACTTGCCACTCATCCCAAAATTTAACCGTTCATTCCAACAATTTGCCAGCCATCCAAATGCTCAACCGCTCATTCCAAAAGGCTTTGATCTTTGTGTGGCCAGGTTTCAATATCTCTCACAGCAACAACAAAGAGGAGTAATTGGAAATGACCACCACAATTATCGGTATCATCATTACGGCCATTGCCATTGAAGCGGACAAGTTTACACACTTCCAACATCACAGTTTTACTCTGATTGCTCTCGTGGGTGTACTCACAGTTATTGCATCCCTTGTGCTGTAGGTATTCAACTCACCTTGGCGATTCGCCAGTGTGCCAGTTACCCGCAATATCAGCAATTCGGACCGGTCGCTCGCACCGGGTTGGACAAAAACGGATATGGGATGGCTGTGGGCGGTGTGGATGATTGAACCCAAAAACGGCAATTCATCCTGATGAACTAACTAGCAGCCTGTCTGACTTCCTCGAATAAAAAACGCCAAAAAAACCAACAAATTACCATTGCAAAATTGTATAATTCAACTTGTTAATCAACAAGTTAAATAAATTAAATGAGCCGCTTCAAACCAATCAAACGCGACATAAACTACCTGTTCCCGCCCTCGATGAACGACT
>CAIZNF010000068.1 GCA_903934275.1 uncultured Nitrosomonadales bacterium | reverse complement strand
CCTTGTCTCGCTTAGGATTTTTAATTTATAGAGGCCCCCCTAAAATGCCGAATGCGCCAGCATTAAGACAGGTTTCTTGGCGCAAGACAGCGGGTGACCGCACTAAACCAGCTTGTTAATATGGGCAAGCAGGCTTCGCATTTCTTCGGTACACCACGCAATATTGTCCCTTATGTCTTGCAGTTCATTCTTGGTAAGTGTAAGCGGCTTGGCTCCTATTTCAGTCCAATTGAGCGCAATGGATTCCTTGAGTGTTTCGATGTCATGTTGGAGTTTTTCTTGAGATGTCATGCGCCGCTCCTTGCAAGTAAGATTTGTTGACAATAGGCGCATCATAACCCAAGAAAACGCGGGTTTATTCGACAGGATGTTTTTTTGATGAATGTTGAAGGTGGGCCAATTGCGTTCAAACAGCCGAAATTGCAGGTGGATGCGAAACACCGTGTTGGCGGGGCCGTGCAATGGAAACCGGAGCTCTGGCGAGAATGCAGGCACGTTTTTTTGCGCGCCTGATCGAGTTGGTGGAATTATCTGGTACGCTTGGACCAGCAAGGATAGAGTGCACTGCGTCGGAGAATCGGCTTGGCCTGGGTGCAAACCGCGCGTGGCCTGCTGGCTCATCGTGTGGAAGTCGACGGCAGCGGCAGCGTCCTCGATTACCGCATCATCGCACCTACAGAATGAAATTTTCATCCTGAAGGTGTCTGTGTCTGCGGGTTGACGGGCATAAAAACCAACCGCAGCGACGAAGCACACAAATGCGCCGAGCTGATGGTGCAGGCGCTGGATCCGTGCGTTTCTTATCAGATAGAGGTTGCCAATCATGCATGAAATGTCGCTCGCCGAAGGTGTTTTGCAGGTGATCACCGACAGCGCTGAAAGCAATGGCTTTACGCGGGTGAAAACAGTGTGGCTGGAGATCGGCGCATTGGCCGGCGTAGAGGCGGAGGCGATGCGTTTCTGTTTTGATGCGGTCGTCAAAGGCACGCTGCTGGAGGGAGCAAGTCTGGAAATCATTGCAACCGAGGGGCAGGGCTGGTGCATGGCCTGTGGTAAAACCGTCGCCATCCAGCTACGTTATGATCCTTGCCCGTCGTGTGGTGGTTACCAAGTAGAGCCAACCGGCGGCATGGAAATGCGGGTAAAAGAACTCGAAGTCGAATAACTACTCGAAGTCAGAATAAATAAAAGGAGACGGCTATGTGTACAGTTTGTGGCTGCGGCCAAGATGAAACTAAAATTGATGGCGAGGAACATACTCATGCCCACGAGCACGAGTACGAGCACGAACATGGCGGTAAGGTACATTTTCACCTCCATCGGCGCGGGCCGGGGCATGAGCATGCCCACGAGCATGCCCACGGTCATTCTCGCCAGAGTGGGGCGACGCATGAACACGGCCTCGGCGATCTGCATTTCGGTACCGGGATCGCGGGTGTCCATGTGCCGGGAATGAGCCAGAGCCGAATAGTGCAGATCGAGCAGGACATCCTCGCCAAAAACAACCAATATGCCGCCACCAACCGCCGCCGTTTCATTGAGCATGGCATCTTCGCGCTCAATCTGGTTTCCAGCCCGGGTTCCGGTAAGACTACGCTGCTCACCCGCATCATCGAGCGGCTCAAGGACAAAACACGAATCGCGGTAATCGAAGGCGATCAGCAGACCAGTCTCGATGCCGACCGCATTCGCGCCACGGGCGTAGCGGTGGT
>CAIZNF010000067.1 GCA_903934275.1 uncultured Nitrosomonadales bacterium | reverse complement strand
TTATCGACAATAAGCGTCATGATTTACCGCACATCCATGCAAAATACGCTGAATTCGAGGCTTCTGTCAGCATCGGTGAAGGCGAGATCCTTGCCGGTGATTTGCCGCGTAAGCAATTACGTTTGGTGCAGGCATGGATAGAGCTTCACCGTGATGAGTTGCTGGCTGATTGGGATTTGGCTGTTGGCGGTGAGAATCCCTACAAAATCGATCCATTGTGAGAACAGCCATGTATTGGGATGTCATAACCGTTAAGCCGTTACCCGACTATCGTATTCAAGTCGAGATCGAAGATGGGCGCAAGGGTATATTCGATGTAAAACCCTATCTTGATCGCGGTGTTTTCAGTGAGCTGAAAGATGTTCATTACTTCAACCAGGTGGGTATCGTGTATGGAGCGGTGACATGGCCGCATGAGCAAGACATTGCCCCTGAAACCTTGATTGCCGAAATGTCCACTCTCGAATCAATGTGCGCCTGTTGATTGGCAAATTTTCCAGCGTATCTGCATCACCATCACCAGCGTATCCGTTTCGCAAAGACACAACAATATCGGGCAGATTTGCTCCCGTATTTTGAGCTAAATTGGAAGTGTAAACGATGAGTGATTGGCATCAACTTTCTGCGCAAGAAGTGCTGGATGCCGTTTCTTCGAGCGCGCATGGGTTGAGCCATGCCGAAGCGGCGCAGCGGCTCGCGCAATACGGCCCGAACCGCCTGACGCCGCCCAAACGGCGCGGCCCCCTGCTGCGCTTCCTGCTGCAATTCCACAACGTGCTGATCTATGTGCTGCTGACCTCGGCGGCTGTCACCGCTTTGCTCGCGCATTGGGTGGATACCAGCGTGATTGTCGGGGTGGTGGTCATCAACGCCATCATCGGTTTCATCCAGGAAGGCAAAGCGGAAAAGGCAATGGAGGCCATCCGGCGCATGCTATCGCCCGAGGCTACCGTGCTGCGTGAAGGCAGACGCGAGGTGATCGCGGCGGAAGCCTTGGTGCCCGGCGATATCGTGCTGCTGCAATCGGGCGACAAGGTGCCTGCCGACCTGCGCTTGCTCTCCGCGAAAAATCTGCGCATCGAAGAAGCAACGCTGACCGGCGAATCTACCGCCGTCGAAAAAAATATTTCCGCAGCCAGCGCACAAGCCGTACTCGGCGACCGCTTCTGCATGGCCTATTCGAGCACGCTGGTGGTGTATGGGCAGGGGTCAGGTGTGGTGGTCGCCACAGCCGGCAATACCGAGATAGGGCGTATCAGCGCCTTGCTGGAAGAAGTGCAGGAACTCACCACGCCGCTATTGCGGCAGATGGAAGTATTCGGGCGCTGGCTGACCGTCGCCATCATGGCGCTGGCCGCGATCACCTTTTTGTTCGGCTGGCTGGTGCATCGCTTCGACCTCGGCGATATGTTCCTCGCCGCAGTGAGCATGGCGGTCGCGGCGATCCCGGAAGGGATGCCCGCCGTGCTGACCATCACGCTGGCGCTCGGCGTGCAGCGCATGGCAACACGCAACGCCATCGTCCGGCGTCTACCTGCAGTCGAGGCGCTCGGCTCGGTGACGGTGATCTGCACCGACAAGACCGGCACGCTGACGCGCAACGAAATGACGGTTCAGCGGGTAATCACCGCGACACAGGTATTTGAAGTGAGTGGAACCGGCTATGCGCCACACGGCGGCTTGTCCATCGCGGGCAAGGAAGTGAATATCGCCGAGCATGCCGAAATGTTCGATCTGTTGCGTGCGGGGTTGCTGTGCAACGATGCCGCGCTGCACGAAAGCGGTGGCGAATGGCATATCGCGGGAGACCCGACCGAGGGCGCGCTCGTCACGCTGGCTGCAAAATCGGGGTTGGATGCCGTTTTCGAGCATGAATCGCTGCCGCGCACCGATCTCATCCCGTTCGAATCGGAGCATCGTTTCATGGCCACCCTGCATCACGACCATGCCGGGCACGCCTTTGTCTTTGTGAAAGGCGCAGTGGAACAGGTGCTGGAGATGTGCCACCTGCAACGCGCGCTGGGCGAAGACGAAGCACTCGATCTGGCGTACTGGCACGGCAGAATGGCGGAGGCCGGGGCGCTCGGGCAGCGCGTACTGGCGCTGGCGATGAAAATCGTCGGGGACGGGCAACGGGAATTGAACTTCGGCGACATGCGCGGTGGCTATACCCTGCTGGGCATGGTCGGCATCAGCGACCCGCCGCGCGAAGAAGCCATTGCCGCCGTGCGCGACTGCCACGAAGCGGGCATACGCGTGAAGATGGTCACCGGAGACCATGCCGAGACAGCGCGCGCCATCGCCACGCAACTGGGGATAGGCAATGGCCACGCGCTGTCCGGTTACGAGCTGGATGCGCTCGATGAGGCGGCTTTGCGCGAGGCGGTGCGCGATGTGGATGTGTTCGCGCGCGCCAGCCCGGAACACAAGCTGCGCCTGGTCAAGGCGTTGCAGGCCAACGGCGAGATCGTCGCGATGACCGGCGACGGCGTGAACGATGCGCCCGCGCTGAAGCGCGCCGACATCGGCGTGGCCATGGGCATGAAGGGGACGGAGGTCGCCAAGGAAGCCGCCGAAATGGTGCTGGCCGACGATAATTTCGCCACCATCGCGCACGCCGTGAAAGAGGGGCGCACCGTCTATGACAACATCAAGAAAGCCATCGTGTTCATCATGCCGACCAACGGCGGCGAGGCAGGCATGGTGCTGGTCGCCATCCTGCTCGGCATGACGCTTCCCATTACGCCGGTGCAGATCCTGTGGGTGAATATGGTCACGGCCGTCACGCTGGCGCTGGCCTTGTCGTTCGAAAGGTCGGAGCCGGGCGCGATGCGGCGACCGCCGCGCGACCCGCGCGAGCCTATCCTGTCCGGCTTCATGCTCTGGCGCATCGTCTTCGTTTCCCTGCTGCTCACCGGCGGACCGCTCGCATTGTTCCTGTGGGAAAGCGCGCGCGGCACAAGCATCGAAGAAAGTCGTACCGTCGCAGTCAACGCGCTGGTGGTAGGCGAGATGGCTTACCTGTTCAACTGCCGCTATCTGCTCGCGCCGATACGTACCTGGCAGGATTTCACCGGCAACGCTTATGTGTTGCTCACCATCACCATCCTGGCGGCCATCCAGGCGGTCTTTACCTACCTGCCCTTCATGCAAGGCGTATTCGGCGTGGTCGCCATCGACGCGACCGCATGGGCGCGCATCATCGGCTTCGGTGTTTTTCTGTTCGTTGCGGTCGAAATAGAAAAAACGCTGATTCGGCAAGCCCAGCGGCGCGGTCTACGCCATCAGCAAAAGGCTTGAATTGTTCACCTACAACAAAGCGTAAATAATGGAAGCGCATTAAACGACGAAGCAATACCGAACTATCACCCGCGATGGGCTGTGGGATAACAACGGCGTGCTCGCCATGTTGCTGGGCATGTGCCCGGCCATGGCTATGACCACCAGCGCCACCAACGGGCTGGGCATGGGACTGGCAACTGCGGCAGTGATGGCCGCATCGAGCCTGCTGGTATCCCTGTTCCGCAACCAGATCACCCAGGAAGTGCGCATCCCCGTCTACATCCTAATCGTCGCCGCCATGACAACGCTGGTGGATCTGTGCATGAATGCGTGGATGCACAAGCTATACAAAGTGCTGGGGCTGTTCATCCCATTGATCGTTTCCAACTGCCTGCCGCTCGCCCGTCTCGAAGCCTTTGCCGCCAAAGAACCGGTGCTGCCCTCGTTCATGGACGGCCTGTTCATGGGCATCGGCTTCACCATCGCGCTCACCTGTATCAGCGCGGTGCGCGAGATTGTTGGTGCAGGCACCCTGTTTGCAGATGCATCGCTGTTGTTGGGGCCCGCCTTCAAGTTCATGGAAATGCGCCTGATGTCCTCAGATTCAGGCGTGCTGATGATGATCTTGCCACCGGGTGGATTCCTCGTCACCGGCCTGCTGGTGGTGGTAAAGCGCATGATAGACGTACGCTCCGGCAAAGCCATCCAGATGGGCGGTGCCCACAGTGCAGCATGAGGATACAACCATGAAAATCGGAATCGCCTACGCCCTGCCCCAGCGCCAAGCCTGGTTCGATGTCGAACTGCCCGACGGCAGCACCATCCAGGATGCCATCAACCGCTCGGGCATCCTCAAACAATTTCCCGAGATCGACCTTGAGAAAAACAAGGTCGGCATATTCGGCAAGGTCAGCAAGCTGGACGCCGCACTCAACGACGGTGACCGCGTCGAAATCTACCGCCCCATCACCTGCGACCCGAAAACCGTGCCGCGCAAGGCCAAGGGCGGGGACGCGGCAGCAGAGGCTTAAGCAGCGTAGCTGGCAATGCTGTTCACTTAATAAAATTTCCGTTCGCCCTGAGCTTGTCGAAGGGCTCTGGTTGCGTAGCTGGTGGTTCGACAAGCTCTGATGAAGCAACTAAATATTGACTAAGCACGATAACCCCATGCTAAGTCACTACTTAACCACGAACGGTTAAGTGAACAACATTGGGGTAGCTGACTATTTCCATCGATGGTTTCGGCTGTCGGGCGCGGGGCCTCTTCGGAGGCCTCCGCTTTTTCCGGGATATGAAAAATATGCTGTTATTATTGCCGAGTTACATTCCTGCGTAA